>JBDRLK010000430.1:0-7443 GCA_043813155.1 Pseudomonadota bacterium
AGGAAGAAATTCAAAGGCGCCTGGGTCCCCATATTCAAGAAAAAGATCGGCGCCGCCCTCGGCGCGGTCCTCGGGGGGTTCGGGGCCTGCGCGTTGCGCTACTTCAACCCCGGGCTGCTCGAGGAGTTTACCTGGCTGACCTGTGTCTACTTCGCCATCCTCCTGTTCGTGCTGGGCTGCGTGACCGCGGCGGGCTATTGGGGCGGCAAGCTTGTTTTCAAGTAGTCAAGGCGTGATGAAAGAAGCATAAAAAAAGGATTGGACCAATGAAAAGCGCGAGGGAGGCAAGAATGAAATCACTGTATTGCGGGTCAGGGCTGCTTTTTGTGTTAAGCGTGCTCGGCGCAGGCTGCAACGGGGACGGGGACGGCGACAGGGACGTGATCGACGCGATCGACGTGGACATGACGGGCGACGAGGTCACGGTGGAGGACGTGGAGGACGGGGAAGGGGAGCCGGTCGGGGACCCGGTGGAGGAGGACACGGCAGCGGAGGACACGGCAGCGGAGGACACGGCGCGGGAAGAAGCGGCCGAAGAGGATGCACTGGAAGAGGACGTTGAAGGAGAGCCCGAGCCGGTTTGCGGCAACGGCGAGAGGGAAGGCGACGAAGAGTGCGACGACGGGGCGGACGGCGACCAGGGCGACGGCTGCACCGACGACTGCGAGTATTCCTGCCACGAAAATGAAGACTGCGGCGACGGGTTCGCGTGCACCGACGATGTGTGCGACGAGTACAGGCACAGATGCGTCAACGACCTGACCGACGCGGACACGGTCTGCAGGCCCATAGCCGGGGAATGCGACGTGGCAGAGGCATGCGACGGCGAGACCGAGGTCTGCCCGATTGACGTTTATGTTGCGGAAACCGGGCTGTGCCGGGAGTCGATCGGCGAGTGCGACATCGAGGAGCGCTGCACGGGCACGGGACCCCTCTGCCCGGACGATGGGTTCGTGGTCGAGGGCACGCCCTGCGACCTGGACGACTACTGCACGGACCATGCCTGCGACGCGACGGGCCACTGCTGGGGCGATTCGATCGACGATCTTCATGGCGTCATGGACGCGTCCGCCGGGACCTTCCACACCTGCGCCCTTCTGGGCACCGGTGCCGTGAAGTGCTGGGGCCGGGGGGAGGACGGCCGGCTCGGCAACGGCGCAACGCTTGACAGCGCTGTGCCCGTGGACGTGACCGGGCTTGGCGCCGGCGTCGTGGCCCTGGCGTCGGGCGCCGATCACACCTGCGCCCTTCTCGCAACAGGGGGCGTGCAGTGCTGGGGGGATGGAGCCAACGGGAAGCTCGGCAACGGGGCGAACGAGGACAGCAGCGTACCCGTGGACGTCTCGGGCCTGGCCTCGGGCGTTGGGAGCATCTCGGCAAGAGGCAGTCACACCTGTGCGCTCATGGAAGGGGGCGGCGTGAAGTGCTGGGGACGAAACCACAGGGGCCAGCTCGGAAACGGGACCACGACCGACAGCAACACGCCGGTTGACGTGACCGGGCTGACCGAAGGCGCCGCGGCCGTGGCTGCCGGCGGCAACCACACCTGCGCCTTTCTCATGGCAGGCGGATTGACATGCTGGGGAGAGAACGACCACGGCCAGCTCGGCGACGGCACGAACGACAACAGCCCGGTGCCCGCGGCCGTGTCGGGCCTGTCCACCGAGGGATCGGCCATTGCGGCCGGCAATGCGTTCACCTGTGTCGAGGACGAGGAGGGCGTGCACTGCTGGGGCGAGAACTGGGCGGGCCAGCTCGGCGACGGGACAACGCTCGACAGCTCAGTGCCCGTGGACGTTGCGGGATTGTCGGCGGACGTGTGGATGCTGTCGGCGGGAGCCCGGCACGTATGCGCCCTGTTGGAAACGGGCGGGGTCGTGTGCTGGGGCCAGAATATCTGGGGAGGCCTCGGAAACGGGTCGGCAGCAACGAGCGGCGCGCCCGTCGATGTCCTTGGGCTGGACGCGGGCGTCTCGGTCGTTACAGCCGGCTGGCATCACACCTGCGCCGTGCTGGGCGACGGGGCCATGCTATCCTGGGGGTGGGACGACACCGGCCAGCTCGGGGACGGCAGGGCGGCCAGGGAGTCTGCGGCCGTCGATGTAACGGGTTTTTCGTCCACAACGACCGCCGTGGACGGCGGCATGGGCATGACCTGCGCCCTTCTGGACACGGGCGGCGTCCAGTGCCAGGGCGGCAACGCGCACGGCGAGCTCGGCGACGGCACCCTGCTGGGAACCGCGGCCGGGCCTGTCGATGTTTCGGGCATGACATCCGCCGTGGCGTCCCTGACAACGGGCGAATACCATGCCTGCGCCGTTTCGATCGGCGGCGGGCTGAAATGCTGGGGCAACAATGCCGAGGGCCAGCTGGGAGACGGGACAAACGACGACCAGGGCGAGCCTGTCGACGTCACGGGTCTGACCTCGGGCGTGTCCGCCGCGGCCGCGGGAGAATCACATACCTGCGCCCTTACGGACGCGGGGGGCGTAACATGCTGGGGAAGGGGGGCCGAAGGGCAGCTGGGCAACGGCGCCGAGGCGGAAAGCGCCGTGCCCGTTGATGTTACGGGCGTGTCCGGCGGGGTTGTGGCCATTGCCGTGGGGGGCTGGCATTCCTGCGCGCTCTTCGAGTCCGGCGGAGTTCAGTGCTGGGGAAGAAACAGCAGCGGCCAGCTGGGCAACGGGACAACGGACAACAGCTCGACTCCCGTGGACGTGACCGGGCTGACCGATGCGGCGGCCGTTGCGGCCGGGGGCAGCCACACCTGCGCGCTGCTCGATGGGGGAGGCGTGAAGTGCTGGGGCGGCGGCAGCCTGGGCCAGCTGGGCGACGGCGGCACGTCGAACAGGTCGACACCCGTGGATGTGTCCGGCTTGTCATCCGGCGTGTCGGCCATCATTGCCGGCTTGCTTCACACCTGCGCGCTTCTGGACGCGGGCGGCGTGAAATGCTGGGGTGACGGCGAGTACGGCCAGCCCGGCGACGGGACGTACGAAGACAAAACAGCGCCCGTGGATGTCACGGGCCTGGCCTCCGGCGTATCGGCCATCGGCGCGGGCAACACCTGGACCTGCGCGATTCTCGAGGGCGGCGGCATGAAATGCTGGGGCGGCAATCATTCCGGCCAGATCACGGGCGTGTTCCAAGGCTATCCCCACGCGGTCGCGTGCAACTGACGGGCGGTTTTTCAATCCCATGGCCATGAAAAACGTCATCATACGCGATGTCCGGCCCGAAGAGCTCGGGGAGCTGCACGCGCTCAACCAGGCCAACACGCCCCACGTGGGCGACCTTTCAATGGCGCAGATGAAGAGGCTGCACGCCCTGGCCGCGTGTTTCAGGGTGGCGGAATCGAAGAGCGGGGAACTTGCGGCCTTTGTGATCGCCTTTGACCCTGCGGCCGCCTACGGCAGCGAGAATTTCAAATGGTTCAGGGAGCACTGCGAAAAATTCATCTACATCGACCGCATAGCGGTCGCGCCCGGGGCGCGCAGGACGGGCATTGCGAGCGGCTTGTACAGTGACCTGGAAGCGTTCGCCGCCGGGCGCGGCTTTGACAAGCTCACGGCCGAGTACAACCTCGAGCCGCCCAACGCGATTTCCGCCCGATTTCACGCCGCCTTCGGCTTCAGCGAAGTCGGCACCCAGAAAACCGAGGGAGGCAAAAAGACCGTTTCCCTCCAGCTCAAACACATCTAATCCGCGCCCCCGCCCCCCCGAATAATATTTTTCCCAATTTCTTGCAAGTTGCCTTATCTTGGTATAAATACTGGTACTTGTTAAATGTTCATTAGGTGTAGCTAAAGCAAGTTAAACGGATTGACAGTTAGATAATTGGATCGACGTCAGGACAGCTAATCCTTTCTTCATAGAGTCTGGACCCGGCTTCCCCCACACGATTTTATCAAAACATACGTCTAAACCGGTTAAAAGTGCAATCTACCCGAACCATGAATGAAAGGAGGTTATGATGAATATTTACGTAGGAAGCCTCGCGTTTGAGGTCACGGAAGATGAGCTGAGAAAAGAGTTTGAGGCTTACGGAACGGTGTCGTCCGCCTCGGTCATCAAGGACAAGTTCACGGGAGAGTCAAGAGGCTTCGGCTTCGTTGAAATGCCCAACAATGAAGAAGGCAAGGCCGCCCTGGAAGCGCTCAACGGCAAGGACCTCAAGGGAAGGAACCTTCGCGTGGACGAGGCGCGCCCGCGCGATGACAGCCGCAAGGGCGGCGGCGGTGGCGGCGGCGGCAACCGGCGTTACTGAAAACTGCCGTCCGAGCATAAACACCGTCTATAAAGCAGGAGGTGTTCGATGAAGGCGATACGATTGCTGAGTTGCATCGCCGTCCTCGCCTGGACCGCGGCCTGCGACAAGAGCGGCGGCGGTGAAGACCTCGACCCTCTTTATGGAGGGGAGTGCGTGAGCCCGACCGACTGCGACGTTGACGACGACCCGCTCACGTCGCAGCCGCAGTGCTTCATCCAGCTGGCCGGCGGCTGGTGCGGAAGCGGCGGCTGCGATGCCAGCTCCGGGTGTCCGGCCGGCACGAGGTGCGTTGAGTACAATGCCTACAGCTACTGCTTCGAAAAATGCTCGGGCAGCTCTGATTGCAACGGGCTTCGCACGGGGCAGTACGCGGCCGAGTGCAGCTCGGAGCACCCGGCCACTGAAGGCGACAGCGTAAAAGTCTGCGTCATTCCGGTGGTGGAGTGACGGGGGGTTCATCATGAAAGCGATACGACTGATCCTGTGCATTGCGGTCCTCGCCTGGTCCGCGGCCTGCGACAACGGAGGCGGCGGCAGTGAAGCCGGCGACCAGCTCATCGGCGCGGAGTGCACGGGCGTGGAAAACTGCGACGACGACGATCCCGACACGCCGGCGCTCGAGTGCGTCACCGGCTTCAAGGGCGGCTACTGCGGCAGGGCGGGCTGCACGGCCAGCCTGGAATGCCCGGAGGGCTCGCTGTGTGCGGTCGTGGACGGCTCCAACTACTGCTTCCTGGTGTGCACGGAGAAATTCCAGTGCAACGAGCACCGCACCCTGGAGAACGAGTCCAACTGCTCCTCGAACATCGACCCTGTTGAAGGGGGCGAGGAAAAGCTCTGCATCCCACCCTCAGGCGAGTAGCACATTCAAGATACTCCCCTTTTTCCATGATTGCTCCCGTTCGGCAGCCATCATGCCACAGCTCCCTAAATTTTCCGGACCGTTTTATATCTGACCTGAAATCGAGTATGATGGGTTTTATGATGAAACAGGCCGCTGGTTGCTCTTTCTTCGCGCTTCTCGTTCTTTCGGCCGCCTGCACCAGGTGCGGGGGTGCGGGCAACCCGGAAAAAGAAACCAGCGTGCAGGTCGCTGCCCTGCCGCCGGAAAAGGCTGCGGAGGAAAAACAACCGGAGGCTGAAAAACCTCCCGTCGAGCCTCCGGCCGAGCCGCCGGCCAAACCGGCCGGCAAAGGCATCCCGATCCCCCCCGGGAGAGCTGGACCTGAAGCTGGTCCTGGATGTTGATTTCGAGCACGGCTGCTCGCAATCCATGGAAAGCAGGTCCATATCCGGGTCGCTGGACCTGCTTGTCACGGCAGCGGACAAGGCCGAGCTTTCCCTGGACATCAAGGAGTACCTCACCTTCGGCCCGTCGCTCGGGAAATTCAAGCAGGGCCAAACCGACTTTACCCATCGATTCTGGCTGGAGAAAAGGGCCTGGAAGGGCCATGCCGAGCGCCGGGGCGACACGCTCATCGTTACGTTCGAGACCGTGGATGCGGCCAGGCAGGAATTTGACCTCTACAGCAAGGGGTCGCTGCCGCCGGCCGTGCAGACCGCCTCCACCCTGGAGCTGACCTGCCGGTACGACGAGCTCGACGTGTACGGGCCCGCGGCAAAGAGCAAGTCCGTTCTCAACGTTGACAAGGAGAAGCCGAAAAAGACGCGCGCGCTCCTGTGCAAGCCGAGCCAGGAAGAGTTCGACTGGTACCAGGAGTACGTGCTGATCGGCGAGTCCCTGCCCTTCGGCGCGGCGCCCGGCTTCATCCTGGGCTACAGCAAGATGTACTGGACGGAAACAAAGGTCCTGCGGAAGGTGAAGTAGCCGCTCGTCCCCGCCCCACACCCATTGCAAACCAAACGGGCTGGATTATAATCTCTTCGAAGAAAGGAAGTGCATGATGCCTGGAAAATCACTGCCGGTCCCCACTGTGACGGACCAGCTCACCGAGCAGTCCGTGACAATCCCGGCCGGAATATCAAGGGCTGAGGTCAGGGCGGTCGTCACGGGCCACGGCCAGGGCAACCAGTCCAACTGCGCCGAGTTCTGCCACCTCAACCAGGTGGTCGGCGTGAACGGCACGGAGTTTTCCTTCGACCCGTGGCGCTATGACTGCGACGAAAACCCGATCGGCCCGCTGCAGGCAGGCACGTGGACGTACGAGCGGGCCGGCTGGTGCCCGGGCGCCTACGTGCTTCCCCACGTTTTCGACATCACCGAAGCGCTGAGCCCGGGCGCGGAAAACACGTTCACCTACGGCATCCTCACGCGCACCCTGAGGGTGTACGAGAACACCTGCCGGCCGGGCGCGGGCGACGAGGACAACACCTGCGTGGGGTGCGTTTTCAACGACAACCCGGGCAACTGCGATTACGACGGCGGCATGCACACCCAGCCGGGCGACCGCGTCTCGGTCCAGCTGCTGCTCTACAACTGATGGAATGCTTATGAGAAGAAAGGAGAAAGCCATGGAACATGCATGCACGAGCTGCCGGGCCGTTCCTTGCGGCCCCATCATCCTTGCCCTTGCCCTTTTCCTTCCCGCCTGCGGGCAGGGGGGCGGGGGCGCCGTCTATGTCACCACGGCCGATAGCGCCCTGGGCCTGGAAGAGGGGGCCGGCGTCTATGTCTCCGGCGTGAAGGTGGGCGAGGTGAAGCGCGTCGCCCTGCAGGAGCGAAAAGCCCGCATCGAGTTCAGCGCGGCGCAGGACATGGCCCTGCACGAGGACGCGCGGGCCTCCATCCGCGCCTTCACCCTGGCCGACACGGGCATGCACATCGAGCTCGACCCGGGCGGCCCGGACCGGCCGCCGCTGAAGCCCGGCGGCAGCGTAGCGTGCGATGCGTCGTCGGTCATGGACGGAAAAATGGACAGCGTCATGGCGTCCATCGATTCGGTCCTGGCCTCCCTTGTCTCGGGCGAGGGCATTCTGGGCCGCCTGCTCAAAGACCCGCAGCTGGCGGACAAGGTGGAGAAATACCTTTCGGACCGATGCCCGCAGCCGCAGGAAGACAAGCCATAGAAGCCGGGTATTCCCCTACCCGGGGCATTTATAAGAGGGCTTCTAGCGTCAGTTTCCTAATTAGAGCATAGAAACAAAGTCAATTTACCCTAAAAAGCCCAATAATACAAGTAAAAAAAAGACCTTGCCTCGTCGAGAAAATGTAT
>JBDRLK010000431.1:0-8966 GCA_043813155.1 Pseudomonadota bacterium
GCAATGCGAAGATTGCGCTGATACCATCTGCCAGCGATATGGTCCGGAGGACGGGTATCCAAGTTTTCACTGTGACGGCAGCAGGGCCGTTGAATGCATATGGTGGAGTGACGATTGTTTTGTGGAGGGCTTAGGCACCGAGGACTGCAACTACGGATGCCTGGACGGAAAATGTGTCGACGGCCGGATCGTGATCGAGGGGCCTGCGGACGGTGCGGTGGATTCGGAAATACACCTCACGGCCAGACCAGTCGGATGCTCGACGGATCGTGAGAGATGGAACTGGACATGGCCGGAAGGCGCGGCGGAGCTGGT
Organism: Pseudomonadota bacterium; assembly: GCA_043813155.1. Taxonomy (GTDB): domain Bacteria; phylum Myxococcota_A; class Polyangia; order DRWM01; family DRWM01; genus JBDRLK01. Next base: position 316 of record JBDRLK010000431.1, read on the forward strand.
CAGTGAGTCGGATAGAACGGATGAGCTAACTCTGCGATTCGCAAGCACCGGATTCCATACTATTAGCGTGACGAACAACAGGTGCTTTGGGGCCAGTGGCTCAATTATTCTGCAAATCTGGGATCCCTGCACCGGGCCTGAAAGCCTGGTTCTGTTGGTACGCGAGACGGCCGGAATTGACCGTTATAACGAAATCGTGCGTTCAGGCGTGCCTCTGCCCAAAAGCCTCGATGTGCGCGACACATCCTTGCTCACGCTCGTGGATGCCCTGGGACAGCCGGTTCCCGCCGAGTTCCAGGCCCTGGCCCGCTGGAACGCGGGTCTGGAGGACAGCAGCGCTGCCATACAATGGCTGCTTATCACATTCCCGGCCCATGTTTCAGCAAACGAAACATCAAGGTATCGTCTTGTCACGGATGGATCTGCCGGGACCAATCCTGCTCCGGACACGCCCGTTACGGTCGAGCGGGACGGCGACAGCATCACAATAGATACGGGAGCGGCAATATTCAAGATCGGTGAAAGCCCGTCAGCGCTTTTCGATGAGATCAGCCTGCCGGACGGGACCGTAAGGGTCACGGGAGGCGAGATGACCGGCGTCGTGAACGACACTGCGTTGACCCACCCGACGACGCGTGACGTCTGGATCGAGCATGCCGGGCCTCTCTCAGCCATTGTCGTGATCCGCGGGGAATACGACATGCCTGAAATCGGGGGCGGCAGTCTTGCATCCATGCGTCGATACGTGTTTTCAGCCGGCTCGGGCACGGCCATTGTAAGGCATGCCGTGACCTGGGAGGGAAGCCTGTGCGACCAGGCAACGTGCGACGGCGTGCCCAACGGCCTGCTCGTTGAAAAGCTTCGCAATACAACAATTGTCAATGAAGAGATGTCGACAAACCCGGCAATTATTGCAATTAATGCCGAAGGGGCATCAATCGATGGCTATCTCATGCATGCAGCCATCGATGATGAAGATGAAACTTTCAATGCATATGTCAAACAAAAACTGCGAGACAAAAGAAGCGATAACCTGGAATATGAAATGTACGTATCCGGTGAGCCGCCTGAAAAAGGAGAAAGGGCCGACGGCGCGATCCTGTTCTTATTTGACTGGACCGGGACGATTACGATTGCTCTCGATCACATGCACAGGCACGAGCCCCAGGCGCTCAGGCTGCTCGAGGACGGCAGCCTTGCCGTCGACATCGTAGACGACGCTGCATGGATCGGGAGCCGTCAGGGAGTTTATGCCAACTTCGCAATATCAGTCGATGAATATGATTTTTCGCTGGGTCCTTTCACGAAGGAGATCTGGGCCCGGCTCAACCATCCTTTGCGTGCGTGGCCCGGCGCGGCGTGGTTCCACTTTTCCGGCGCAGTCGGGGGGATACCGCCGGGCGAGCTTCCGGACAATGTCAGCGGATATGACGAGCTGGTTCCCGCAGTGTTGGAAAGCACCCTGGACCAGGTCGATGTAAAGGGCCTTAACGGGATCATGACCTTCGGCCATTACCCGCGCTACTGGGGCACGGACCTTTACGGCGACGAGCTCGACTGCGACGGCCTGGACCCAACGCCCGGCGAAAGCTGGGATGATCTGTACTGGTGCGCGACCTGGGCTGATTATCACAACACGGTCTCCACGGCCGTGAAATGGGCCATGCGCAGCGGCCAGGTGGAGTGGCTCGACGAGATAGCTTTCCCGGGCGCGCTTCGCATGCTTCACACGCAGATCATGCAGTGCGGCCCGGATGACGATTACTTCTACTGCGGCATGGCGCCGGCAGGCTACGGCGGCTACAGGACCGACTTCAATAGCTCCCACGGGTATTTCGACAATCTCATGCTCTACTACTGGCTGACCGGCGATCGCACGGTGGTGGACACACTGGAGCGAGGGGCTGCAACCATGCGGGATTACCTGTGCGACAGCCCTTCCGGCGTTTGCGAGCCCGACGATCCGCCTACGGACCCATGGGCCGGGCTCCACGGCCGGGTCGCGTCCCAGTGGTACAGCGTGTTCCGGTTCGTGGGGCTCAGCGGCGACGATTCCACGTTCCTCGATCACTGGCAGGCCAACACGGCGCGGTGGCTCACGCAGCACTATGCGCTGGCCGAGCATGACGGCGCCATGTACGGGTTTATCATCGACGACCCCATTGAAGGGGAAGGCACCTACACCACGGCGCAGACATGGATGGCAAGCCTCTATGACATCAACATGCTCAGCCGTCTGGCGATTGATACAGCGGACGAGCCGATCGGCGACCCTCCCATGGCACCGACCAGCGTGGCAGCGGCCTGGGCGCGCACGCTCGTGGACTATGACGCACAGCTGACGTGCGGCGAAGACCCGTGGCCGACCATGATGGATGTCAGCTGGATCGGCAATCGTATTGGAGGCAAGATCATCGACGTTTCAGCAAACTGCGGCGGCAGCGACCCCGTGCTGTATGATACGGGAAAGGCGGCCTTCCCCGCACTGCTTCTGCGCGCAGGGGAGCAGACCGCCGACGAGGACCTGTGGGCCATGGGCGAGTACCTTACCGAGAAAACGATCGAGTCTGCGCAGAATGACGGCTCTCCTCTTGGAAAAGTCCAGGGGCTCTATCTCACGAGGCTGCACGATGCCGTAGCCCAGATAGCGGCAAAGGCAGCCTGCGAAGAATAAACCAGTTCCATCACCAAGGAAACTTTTCCGGCGCTCGCTGCGATAAACGCAGCATGAGCGAGCGTTACCGCAGCGTCATCGGCCGCAGCAGGGTCATCAGGATCGATGGGGACGGGAGGCTCGGGGCCAGGCTGGGGCGCCTGCCGCCCGGTGAGAGGCCCAGGAAGCTGTACGCGGCCGGAGAGCCGCCCGCCTGTCCCGCCGTTGCCATCGTGGGGACCAGGTCTCCCGACGCTCACGGCGCGGCGCTGGCGAGAAAAATCGCACGGGAATGCGCGCTTCGCGATCTCGCGGTCATATCGGGCGGCGCCAGCGGAATAGACAGGGCCGCGCACGAGGGATGCCTGGAGGCGGGCGGGAAAACCGTCGTGGTCATGGCAGGCGGGCTCGAAAAGCCTCACCCGCCGGGGTCATCGGACCTGTTTGCGGCTGTCGTGTCCGGGGGAGGGTGTCTAGTGACCGAGCAGGCCTTCCAGGTCCCGCCGAGGCCTTTCCTGTTCCTGAGGCGCAACAGGCTCATCGCATCGCTTTCAGACTGGGTCATCGTGGTCCAGGCCCGCTGGCGCAGCGGGGCGATTTCCACCGCAACCTGGGCCGGGACCTGCGGCGTGCCGCTGTTTGCAGTGGCGGGATCACCCGTCAACCCGCTGCACCACGGCACGAACAGGATGATCGCGGACGGCAGGGCCGGGATCATCATAAGCCTAGACGCTCTTTTCAAGGAGCTCTCAGCCGGCGGCCGGGGCGGCCGGCGGGCCCGCGGAGCCGGCAGGAAGCAGCCCTGCAGCGCGTTTCCGATCGATGACGGGGAGCGCATGGTGGCGGGCCTCGTGGGGACCGAGCCTCTGAGCGCGGACGACATCAGCGCTCATTGCCGGCTGAGCATTCAGGAAATATCGCAAATACTGGCAAATCTGGAGATGAAAGGCATGGTCACGATGGCTGACCCGGGCAGGTACATTGCCACTTCGCAGGGGATGGCACGAAAAACCTGAACATATGTTTCAGTATTATGAAATCAGAAAAAAGCCGGTAAAATCGGGCAGAAATTTGCTTTTTCAAAGCGACCTGGCGTTATGTGGACCTGGTATGGGCTTGACTGGGGGGTTTTAAAAGACTATGAAATATCCCATCCTTGAAATGAAACGGCGATGTAAAATCGTGGGGCGGGAAGAAACCCGGAAGGAAAACACAGAGGAAAGATGCCAGAATCCCTGCTCATAGTGGAGTCACCCACAAAAGCGAGAACGCTCACCAAGTACCTGGGGAAGGAATTCAAAATCATCGCTTCCATGGGACACATCAAGGACCTGCCCAAGACAAAGATGGGAGTGGACATAGAAAACGGCTTCAAGCCTGAATACCGCGTCATCGAGGGCAAGAAAAAGATCATCGCGAAAATCAAGAAGGCTGCCAAGGACTCCGTGGCCATCTATCTCGCCCCCGACCCGGACCGGGAAGGCGAAGCCATAGCCTGGCATATCGCCGAGGAAATCGGGAACGATCACGGGGAAATCTACAGGGTCCTGTTCAATGAAATCACGGAAAAGGGAATCCAGGAAGGGCTGAAACAAGTTCAGAAGCTGGATGAAAGCAAGTATGAGTCCCAGCAGGCCAGGAGGATACTGGACAGGCTGGTCGGTTACGAGCTCTCGCCCCTCTTGTGGAAAAAGGTCAAGAGAGGACTGTCGGCCGGAAGGGTCCAGTCCGTTGCGCTCAGGATCATCGTCGATCGGGAAAAGGAAATATTCGTTTTCAAGCCCACGGAGTACTGGAAAATCTTCTGCGACCTGGAAAGGAGCGACGGAAGCGGCGGCCTGTTCAGGACCCAGGTCACTCATCGCAACGGGGAAAAGCTCGAACTATCCGGCGCGGCCGGCGCTCAGCAGGCCAGGGACCACCTGGATGTCTCGGCTTTCAGCGTTCAGAGCATCAAGAAACAGAAAAGACGCAGGAACCCTCCCGCGCCCTTTATCACCAGCAGGCTTCAGCAGGAGGCCACCCGGAAGCTGTGGATGAGCGCAAAGAAGGTCATGCAGGTCGCCCAGCAGCTCTACGAGGGGGTGGAGATCGGCAACGAGGGCGCCGTTGGACTTATCACCTACATGAGGACCGACTCGACGAGAATGTCCGTCGATGCGGTAGCGGAATGCCGCGGCTTCATCGCCAAAGCGTTCGGACCTGAGTATCTGCCCGAGTCGCCCAGGGTCTACCCCCAGAAAAAATCGGCCCAGGGAGCTCACGAGGCCATTCGACCGACCTCCATGAGCTACCCGCCGGAAAAAATCCGCCAGTACCTGTCCGAGGAGCAGCTCAAGCTCTACTCCATGATATGGAGAAGGTACGTGGCATGCCAGATGAACCCGGCCGTCTACAACGAGACAAAGGTAATCGTCGAAGCCAACCCGCCCGGGGATGCGGGAACAACGTACACGCTCAGCGCCGTAGGCTCAAGCATTGAATTCGAAGGGTGGCTCGCCGCCGAGCCCGAGTCGAGGCCCGTGGCAAAAAAGAAAAAGAAAGACGAAGAAAACGGCGAAGGCGACGGCGACGATGAAAAGGGCGAAGAGGAAGACGGGCCCGTCATGCTCCCCGAGCTGAGCGCGAATGATCTTCTCCGGCTGGCCGGCGAAAAAGTCATCCCCCAGCAGAAATTCACGAAACCGCCTCCGCGGTTCACCGAGGGCTCGCTCGTCAAGGAGCTCGAGGACAAGGGAATCGGAAGGCCGTCGACCTACGCTTCGATCATTTCGACCATCGCGGGCCGGCAGTATGTCAGGAAATTCAAGTACAGGCTTTATCCGACCGCGCTCGGTGAGATTGTCGTGGTAAGGCTCGTAAAACATTTCCCCGAAGTGCTGGATGTCGAATTCACCGCGAGGATGGAAGAATCCCTGGACAGGATCGAGTCGAAAACCGCCAAGGGCATCGACATCCTGGAAAACTTCTACGGGCCTTTTCACAAGAACATAGAAGATGCCCTGAAAACCATGAAGGCCGGGATCGACCCGGACGAGTATAAAAACAGCTGCGCCCAGAGCGCTTCGGGCGGCGTGTTCGCGCCCCTCGAGGTGGAAACACCCTGTCCGAAATGCGGGAAAAAAATGATCCTTAAATCGGGGCGCTTTGGATTCTTCCTCTCCTGCAGGGACTACCCCAAGTGCCGTGAGAGCCTGCCGCCTTACAGCGGGGTCAAATGCCCGCTGCCCGGCTGCGACGGCGAAGTGGTCGAAATAAAGCTGAAGAATAAGGGCAATGCGAGAGGCAAGAGAAACTTCTACGGTTGCTCGAAATACAATGATAACGGGTGCAAGTTCACCATATGGGATACGCCTTTGCTGAAAGAATGCTCGAAGTGCGGATCGACGCTCATGGTGATCAAGAAGGAAAAAGGAGGGGCAATGCTTGTCTGCCGGAACGAGGAGTGCAAGCATGGGGAAGATATCCCGTATTAAGGCCCGGCGCGGCGGCTGGCGCGCGCCCCTTTCCAATGTTTCACCACAGCTTCAGCGGAATGCCTGGAAAAGAAATAGTCCCGGTTCTTTTCATCTGCGCCGCCGTCTGCGCTGCGCATGCGCCTGCATTCGCGCAGCAGCAGGACAAAGCGGTATATTTCTGGATACCGGAAAAGGAGAAGGACGATTTCCCCGCGCATGCGGCCGCGGCGCAGGACATGACTCCCCTGCCCGCCTCCGACTCGCCCGTGATGTGCCCGGGCGCCGGCGAGGAGCCCGCGGACGAAGCCCACGCGCAGTCCCTGAAGCGCGCCGCAGACCTGTTTTACACCAATGAATTTGAGTTGTCGGAATCTATTCTAGTAGAGACATGGGATATGCTCGAAGAAAAATGGAAGTCCCGCCATGTCCGTGCTGAATTGATGATGGAGTGTTTTGTGTTCAGGATGCTGATTTTCAAGGTCTACGGAAAAAGGGAAGAAGCCGAATCGTTCGCGCGCCGGGCTGCGGAATATATTTATCCTCCCAGCCTTGCCGGCATGGACATCCCCCCCGACGGGCTGGAATTCATCCACGATGTCCTGGAGGCAGCGGTCCCCGACAATTACGAGCTGAACGTCTCACTGCGTGAAGGAGGAGATGACTGCGGCATTCTCGTCGACGGGCTTCCCGCGCCCGTGAAAGACGGAACGCTGCGATTCCCGGGAGGAAGCCACACCATCCAGGCCTCCTGCGCGGGCGCCGAGGGATGGAAGTGGAGAATAGATTTCCCGGCCTTCGACGGAAAGCTGCTGCGCCTGAACCCGGTAACCGAATCGGGCTGTGACTGCAGCCGCCTTCCTCTTGTCGTGTGCGGAAAGCTGGGCGAGCCGGTCCTGAAGATGGGGTTCAACCTGAACGCCTACGCTGTTTTCTCAGGTTTCCATCTTATCCGCCCCGCGAGCGGTCCCGGCACAGAGGGATATGAAGTGTCGAGCCTGATAACCGCGGCGACCTCATCGCTCGACGACATTGACTGGCATCCGCCCGCGGCTGTCGAAAAACCGGACCAGGACGCGAAAAAGGCTGCAAAGCAGAAAAAAAGGAGCCCTGTCGCCGCCGCGGCGCTCGGTCTCGGTATTGCCGCGGCGCCGCTGGCCGGGTTGGCCGTCGGGCTGTCGTTCGGTTCGCTGAAGCTCGACCGTGATACGCATTCGCTCCCGGATCCATGGGAGAGGAGCGAGACGGCGCAGACCTCCTCCGACCTCATGACGGCATGTGCGGTCACATCGGCCCTGGCAGCCTCCCTTGTCTTGAGCTCGCTCATCTATCAGCTCGTCGTGTCCGGGAAAAAAAAGGGTTCGGATAAAAAGGCCTCGCGGCGCTATAATTTTTTCTGATATCTAAATACAGGTATTTTACCATTATATTGCTATTTAAGAAAATTCCGTATATCCTATACTATAATTGCTATTGGTTTAACTTGAGTTGATGGATAATTTCATGCGCGGCTCCATGCCAGCCGACCCTTTGCTGGGTCAACTGATAGACAAACGCTATAGGATCATTTCTCTTATTGCGCGGGGGGGAATGGCGAAAGTCTACAAGTCCGAGCAGCGCCACCTCAACAGGACCGTGGCCGTCAAGGTCCTCGATCCAAAGCACGTGGGAGCCGATGACCCGGAGTTCCAGAAGCGCTTCGAGCTCGAAGCCCAGATGACAAGCCAGTTGAACCACCCCAACACCGTCACCATCCATGACTACGGCTTCAACGCGGAAAATCACTTTTATTTCTTCGTCATGGAGTTTATCAAGGGGAAAACACTGCGAAGGGCGATGAAGGAGGAGGGCATTTTCGAAATCGACAGGGCCCTGCACATCGGCCGCCAGATCGCGCGAAGCGTGAGGCAGGCCAATTCCGTGGGTGTCATCCACAGGGACCTGAAGCCCTCGAACGTCCTGCTCACGTCCCATGACAGGGACACCAATTACGTGAAGGTCGTCGACTTCGGGCTGCTCAAGCTCAAGAAGGAATCAGCCTTCGACGGAGAAAAAACCGAGGGGACGCTCATGGGCTCGCCGCGCTACATGTCGCCGGAGCAGATCAAGCGGCTGCCCGTGGACCACAGGTCGGACATCTATTCGCTCGGCGTCAACCTGTACCAGATGCTGACAGGCCGCCCCCCCTTCGCGGGGAGCAGCGCCGTGCAGATACTGATGGGACACCTCAACCAGGCGCCGCCGGCTTTCAGCGCATGCAATCCTCGAAACGCCGTTCCCGACAGGATCGAAGAGTTCGTGATGAAATGCCTCAGCAAGGATCCCAACGGCCGGCCGCAGGACATGGACGAGGTGATCGAAACGATCGCCGAGCTGAAGAAAAATATCGGCGAGAAACCCGGGGCCTACTCGTCGGTCCCCACGTCGGGACAGGTGGACGTGGTAGGGACCGACAGAACGGCGGAGCAGGAAGGTGATGATAGGAGCAGCATGGAGGAAGCCCCTTCCCAGCCCTCCGCTCCCCCTGCCTGGAGCGACACGCT
>JBDRLK010000432.1:0-15162 GCA_043813155.1 Pseudomonadota bacterium
GCCCGACCGATGACGGCGAGGGCGTGCGCGCCATCCGCTCGTGCGGCGGAGGGCTCGGACTGGCCGAGATCCGCCCTGTCGAGGAGGGCAGGGACATTGGAAGCTCGGAGCTGGCGCGCCTTCACGCCACACCCCTGCCCCTTGTCTACGACGTGGAAGTGCTCTTTGGCGGGAGGGAAAAGCCCGCTCAAAAAAACAGCAGCCACGGCGGGCCGCCGCGCGTTTCATCGGATGCCTTTCGTAAAAACTGGGAAAGCATTTTCGGCAATGGGCCGTTTCACGCCTCCTGACCCGGCACATCTTACAGATTTCTGAAACCTTTTTCGGCTTTTCGGCTTGACATTTGATCGTATACGGATTATACGTATACATAGATTACGGAACAGTAATATACGGAGGGAAACAACATGACTATCTGCGAGGACATCGGGCTTGTCTACCCAACAGACTGCCCTTACTACCTCATGTCCAGGGCAACGCTCGTAATGACCTCGGCATTCAAGAAGGCTTTTTCCGCGGCCGGCGTCAGAAACGTCAGGCCTTCCTACCTTGGCGTGCTGTGGTGCCTGTGGCGCGAAGAAGGGGTGAAAACCGTTGACCTGGGACGCTGCGCAGGGCTCGAGCCGTCCACCATGACGGGCCTTCTCGACAGGATGGAACGCGACGGTTTCGTGGCGCGTTCTCCCGATCCCGATGACCGCCGGGTCCAGATCATCCAGCTGACCGACACCGGCCGCACCATTCGCAAAACCGTGATGCGCATGGTGAATGAAACTCTGGGTATTTTATTTGAAGGTATTTCAAAAGAGGATATCGAACGCACCAATGACGTGCTGCGCAAGGTCCTTGCAAACGCGCATGGAGGCAACGGCTGATGACTGACGACAAAAAACAATTCATAGGTTTCACCTGCGCCTACACGCCCCTGCCCCTCATCCACGCGGCGGGATTCACGCCCTTTCGCATCCTTCCCGTAACAGAGTCGCAGGACCAGGCAGGCTCGATCCTGCACGACAACATGTGCCCGCACGTCAAGCGGGTGCTCGATCGCGCCATGGCAGAGGACCTGCCCGACCTTGCGGGCGTGGTTTTCATGAACAGCTGCGAGTCCATGCGGCGGCTGATCGACGGCTGGCGGCAGGTGCGTCCCGCGGACAGGACGATCCTGGTGGACATCCCGTCCCTGTCGGACGAAAGGGCCGTCGGTTTTTTTGCCCTCGGGCTCGATCAGCTGTGGCGCGCGCTGCTCGAATGGTCGGGGCGGGACGCGCCGCTCGAAACCATCGGCCGCAGCGTAAAAGCCTGCAACGAGCTGGCGCTCAAGCTGGCCGCGCTGGACAGGGCTATCGGCCGCATCGGGCCGGCCGGCGGCCGCAGGCTGCTGCAGCACGCGCATAATCTCTCCGTGACGCGGCCCATGGAGGAAACGCTTGCCGCCCTCCAGGCCCTCGAGGAAGAGCTGGCCGGGAAAGAGCAGAAGCCGGGCAGCGTGCCTGTCTATCTTTTCGGCAACGTGCTTCCCGACGAGGAAGCGTTCGAGCTTCTCGAAAAATCAGGGTGCCGGATCGCGGCCGACAGCCTCTGCACCGGGTCGAGGCAGATCACGGCCGTTGAATTCGACCATGGGTCCGAGCCTTTCGCGCAGCTTGCGCGGGCGCTGCTGGAGCGGCCGCCCTGTGCGCGCACGATCGCGCCGTCCGATCCCGGCCGGCTCGCCGGGCTGGTGCTCGACGATGCGCAGCGCTGCGGCGCCAAAGGCGTTATCGCTCACGTGATGAAGTTCTGCGACCCCTATCTTGCCAGGCTGCCGGCCGTGCGCGAAGCGCTCAAGGAAAAGGGCATGCCCATGCTCGTTCTCGAAGGCGACTGCACGCTGCGCTCACTTGGCCAGCACCGCACGCGCATCGAGGCATTCGCCGAAATGCTGGGAGGGAAGTAACCATGATGCTTCAATACTTTGAGAACCTGGCTTCCGGAATAGAATCAACGCTGGCCAGGGGCGGCCTGGCCACAACGGCCCGCAAGAATTTCGCGCTCGAGATCGCGCGTCTCGGAATCCGTCTCTATTCGGGAAAGGAGGACGTGGCCTGGTGCGGCGTGGTCGTTCCTTTCGACCTGATGAACGCCATGGGCGTGACCTCGTGCTTCGTGGAGTTCGTTGGCGCCATGGTGGCGAACACGGGCAGCGCGGACATGACCCTCGAAGCTGCCGAAAGCCAGGGGTATTCAACGGACATCTGCAGCTATCACCGCGCGATCAACGGCGCGGCGGCGCAGGGTTTCATGCCCGAGCCGGCGTTCCTGATCGCCACCACCTGCCCCTGCAGCGGCGGCCTCTCGACCATGGAGAACCTGGCGCGCCATTTCAGGAAGGACCTCTTCGTGCTCCACGTGCCCTACGGCAGCGACGCCGCCAGCGTAAAATACCTGGCCGGCCAGCTGCGGGCCATGACGGATTTCGTTGCCGCCCACACCGGCCGCCCTCTCGACCCGGAAAGGCTTCGCCGGGCCGTGGAGCTCACGAACAGGACCAGGGAGATTATCCTGGAAGTCTATGGCCTGGCCGCCCGCGTGCCGACGCCCGCCCGGCGCAACGACCTGGTCAACTTCGCCCTTGTAATGGCGCTGCTTCTTGGAACCGGGCGCGGCGTCGATCTGGCCGCCGTGTACCGCGACGAGTTCGCACGAAAGGTCGAGGCCGGCATTCCCGGCGTTCCGGGAGAGCAGGTGCGGCTGATGTGGTTCCAGAACCGCGTTCAGTTCAAGAACACGCTGCCTGAGATGCTGGAGGAGGAATTCAAGGCCGCCGTGGTCATGGACGAGCTCAACCACATCAACTGGGACCCCATCGACCCGGACAACCCCTTTGAGAGCATTGCCGCAAGAACGCTGGTCCATCCCCTTGTGGGGCCGGTGGAGCTGCGCATCGAGAACATCAAGAAGCTCGTGCGCGAGTACAAGGTTGACGGGTTTATCCATCCCTGTCACTGGGGCTGCCGGCAGGGCACGGGCGCCCGCGGCCTGATCGAGGAGAGCCTCAAGAAGGAGGGCATCCCGGTTTTGAACCTGGAGGTGGACTGCATTGATTCGCGCCAGTACGCGGAAGGCCAGCTTCGCACGCGCCTCCAGGCGTTCGTGGAAACGATATTGGATAAAAAAGCAAGGCAGGGAGCCTGACCATGCACTACCTGGGAATCGACATAGGCAGCCTGTCCTGCGACGCCGTGCTGATCGATGACAGGGAAAACATCGTTGCCTCGACCGTGGTTCCCACGGGGGCGCGCAACATCGAGGCGATCAGGCGCGCCCGCGGCGAGGTCCTGGCCGCGGCCGGCATCAGCGAAAAGGACATTGCCGCCGTGGTGGCCACGGGCTACGGCCGCGACCGCGTGGAGAAGCGCCTGGCCTCGGTCACGGAAATCACCTGCCACGGCCGCGGCATCCGAAAGCTGCTGCCCGGCACGGACGTGCTCATCGACATCGGCGGCCAGGACAGCAAGGTCATCCGCTTCGACGGCGACGGGAACGTGTCGGATTTCGCCATGAACGACAAGTGCGCGGCAGGCACGGGCCGGTTCCTCGAGGCCATGGCCAGGGCGCTCGAAGTGGACATCGACCAGCTCGAAAAGCTCGACCGGGGCGCCGCGGGCAACCTGACGCTCAGCAGCATGTGCACGGTTTTCGCTGAAAGCGAGGTCGTTTCGCTGATCGCGGACGGCGCCGAGGTCGCGGAGATCGCGGCCGGGCTCCACCGCGCGATCGCCACGCGCCAGCACACCCTGGTCAAGCGCGTGGCGCCGGACATCACCGACATGAAGATCGCCATGTCGGGCGGCGTTGCCCGCAACCGCGGCGTGGTGCGCGCCCTGGAAAAGCTGCTGGGCCGCCCTGTCGCGGTTCCCGACGAGCCGGACACGGTCGGAGCCCTGGGCGCCGCCCTCATCGCCAGGGAAAGAAGCGGTTGAACCAGCCCTTTCCCCCGGACGCGGACCTGTCCGGTCGCGCGGGCCACGCCATGGAGGTCCGCGTGTGGTGGCACGACATCGCCTTCGTGCGCCTCGACAAGGTGACCGTCACAACCATGCAATCTTTTTAAATCCCGTCAAGGAAAGCCATGATCCAATCGGCGGCAAGCTGCAATTGAAAATCCTCGGGTTTTCATTTATATTAACGACAAATGAGCAGGCATAGTACGGTATCGCCCATCCACACCGCAGAAAGCACGGTTTTCATTGAAGGTGGGAGCGGATCGAAGCCCGCAGCCAGGCGGTCGGGAAGATGTGAAAATCATGGTTAAGGGAGGTGAATTCAGATGCCCGCACTGCGGTGAAATTCACGCGCGGGACGTGGATGTCTGCCCGGAAACCGGCCGGCCCGTTTCCGACCTGTACAGGCTGGAAGGCGAAATCGTTGACGGGAAGTACGGGGTGATGGAGTGCATCGGCGAAGGCGGCATGGGCGTCGTGTACAGGGGGATGCACCTTGCCGTCAGAAGACCGGTGGCCATCAAGTTTCTCAGCCCCGACAAGTGGAAGGACAGGGAGGCACAGGAGCGCTTTCAGAACGAAGCCCGGATCGCCGCGTCCATAGGCCACAGGAACATTATCGAGATCATCGACATGGGAAAATACCTGGGCCGGTTCTTCTACATAGTCATGGAGTATCTCGATGGGAGGGACATGGCGGCCGTTCTCGATGAAAAAGGAAGCCTTCCACCCGATGAGGCTGTGCGGATCGTGGTGCAGGTCCTGCAGGCTCTTTCCGCCGTCCATTCAAGGGGCGTGATCCACAGGGACCTGAAACCTGAGAATGTTTTTCTTGTGGATGAGCCCGGGGGCGGCACGTATGTGAAAATCCTGGACTTCGGCGTTTCCAGGGTCATGGGCGACGTGAGAAGCAGCAGGCCGAGACTGACGAGAGAAGGCGTGATCATGGGCACACCGGCCTACCTGTCGCCCGAGCAGGCCAGGGGGAAGGAGGACCTTGATCAAAGGGCCGACCTGTACATGGCAGGCGTCCTGCTCTACGAGATGCTGGCGGGCGTTCTGCCCTTCGAGTCCAGGAACCTGGGCGATCTGCTCGTTTCAATCGTGACGGAAACGCCGCCATCCCCCCTGGACGTCGAGCCGTCCATTCCGGCGCTCCTCTCGGACATCGTCATGAAGTCCATTGAGAAGAAGCCGGAGGACAGATTCCAGACCCCTGCGGAGTTCATTCGTGCCCTTGCGCCTTTCGCGGGAGGGGATTTCACGACGAGGGTTGACAAGGCCGGTCAAGCGAAGGGCGCCGGCCCGGCGGCGCACGGGGAAGCAGAAAAAGCTGCTGGCCTTGCAGGGGAGCGGGACCGGGCCGATCGCTCGTTTCATACGGCTGCGACACAACCCATATCAATAGAGGACGCGACAGGGGGAACGGCGATTCCCGCAGCAGGGAAAAAACGATACGCGGCCTATGCTGCGATCATCATTCTTCTGACGGTCATTGCGGTCGGCACAGGCGCCGTCATTCATCTTCTCGAGAGTGAACAAGGCGGCAGGACGGGGAAGGCTCCTGCCGGCGGAACAGGGGGAAGGGCGGCGAAGCCGGTCGTCGATGCCGACCCGTTGCAGGGACCGCCCGGGACGTGGACGGTGCGTTTCAGACCCCTGCCCGAGGGAGCGGCCGTTTTCGTGGACGGCGTCCTGCATCCCGAGCGGCCGGTCCGGGTGGACGAAGGCAGCCGTACGCGGAACGTGAAGATCGAAATCGACGGCAAGGTCGTTTTAGAGCAATCCATTTTCATCGGAAGCGACGTCGAAGTTCCCTTTGACCTGGATAAGGCGGAGACCTCCGCAGGCAAGCCCGGCGGGAAAGGGAAGAGTGGAAAACGCGCAACCGGTTCCGATGCCGCTGCCGGGATAAAAAAGACCGGGGAAAAGAAGGCCGGGGATCCGGAGAACGGGATAGACCAGGAGTATCCGGAATACTGACGATGGCCGCCCGGCCGCTCTCCATCCCCTGGAGCAGAAAAAAATCTTTTCAATTTCAAGTGATATGAGTTATAATTTTATGTGGAAGCCCATGAAAGGAATCCGACATGCTGGAGCGGCGGCATGCCTGCTGGCGTGCTTCCATACCATGAGTTCGCATGCCCAGGATGCCGACGGGGAAAGCGATGACATGTCCAGACAGCGGTTCCAAAAGGGCGTGAAGTTCTACAACGCCGGTGATTTCGAGGCGGCCCTCGCTGAATTCACGGAGTCCTACCGTGTCAAGAGCAACTGGGCCGTGAAGTACAATATCGCCTTCTGCTACATGAAGACGAATCACTACGTCAAGAGCATGAAAGAGTTCCTCGCGTACCTTGAAATGGGCGAGGGCAAGATTACGGAAAAGAGAAAAGAGCAGGTCGAAAGGATCCTTGAAGAGCTGAACGGGAAAATCGGCAAGATAGGATTCTGCTGCGATCTCGGGCCGATCGATGTCGTCGTGGACGATGTGGAGAAGCACGCGATCGACGGGGACGGTGAGATCATGCTCGACCCGGGAGCCCACAAGATCGCCGTATTGAAAGAGGGTTTTGAAGAGCACGCGGAGGAAGTGATGATCGTCTCCGGCAAGAAGATGACTCTGGAAGCCCAATTGAATCTGGTTCCCGCATCGGCGGCGCCGGCCGGTGGACCGTCGCCGCTTTCCGAGCAGGGACCCGGGCCCCCGGGCATCCCGGAGGAGACCGTGAAGAAACGTGAGAGGGAGCCGGGCTGGCTCTGGGGCGGTTTTGTTACGGGCGGCGTGCTGGGCGCGGCCGGTATTGTCTGCGGGGCGCTGGTTTTAAAAAAGAAAGACGAACTGGACAGGGCCACGGATGATTGCTCCGTGACGCTCTCGAGGGATGACTGCCCGGCGGCGTACGCGTTGTCGGACGAGGGCGGCGAGCTGAAGCTGGCAACGAACATCCTTCTGGCCGGGGCCCTCGCCGCGGGGGCCATCGGCCTTATCGGCTACCTCGCGGGGAGCAAATCCACGGCAGACGAAAAGAGCGGCGGCAAGGCTCCGGTCTCCCTGCATGTTGCGGGCGGACAGCTTGCAATTGCCGTGCGGTTCTGACCATGAAGGTCTCGATCAACATGGCGCGCCACGGTGCGCTCCTTTGCTGTTTTTTACTCTGCTCCTGCCTCGTGGACATGGGCGTCACGAAGAAGGACGGCGGCAACGATGACGTCGATGATGAGGCGGAGGATTTTCTCCCGGATGCGCAGGAAGACCGTTTGGACGACGATGCGGCTTCGGCCGACGGCTGCCCGCCTTTGTGCGACTGC
Source organism: Pseudomonadota bacterium (assembly GCA_043813155.1). Classification (GTDB taxonomy): domain Bacteria; phylum Myxococcota_A; class Polyangia; order DRWM01; family DRWM01; genus JBDRLK01. Next base: position 7,299 of record JBDRLK010000432.1, read on the forward strand.
GATTCTGCGCCGACGCCCGACAACGACACGTGCGGCGATGCCGCCCATGTCGGCCTTTCCGGCCCTGCCGTCGCCATCCATGCCACGACATGCGGGGCTGCAGACGACACCGCCGGGACCTGCAGCCCGGGAGCGGGTTCCTCCGACGTGTACTACGGGCTGGAGGTCCTGATGCGCTCCGACGTCGTTATCGACACGGTTGGATCGGCCTGGGACACCGTGCTGACATTGACGGGCGAGGAGTGCCCGGGAACGGAGATCATGTGCAATGCCGAGGCCGGCGGCGCTTCCCGGCTGTCGACGACGCTGGGTTCCGGAGCCTACCGGATCGTCGTGGACGGCGAGGGGCCGGAAAGCGGCGGTCCGTTTACGCTGAACGTCGACGTGTCGCCTGTAAACGACGACTGCAGCGGGGCCGTAAACATCGGTGAGGCATCCACTGTCGCCGGCGACACGACGCAGGCATCGGATGATCCGGGCGGCGCCTGCTCGGGGGCTTCGACCAGAGGCGTCTGGTACACCTTTTCCCTTTCCCTGGAAGAGGCGGTGTACCTGGACACTCTGGACGGTGCCGGCTGGGACAGCGTCGTCAGTGTCAGGCAAGGCGCGTGCGACGGACCCGCCGTGATGTGCTTGAACGACAGCTGCGGCGGGGAGCGCTCCCTTGGAGCATCGGTCCTGGAACCCGGCACGTATTTCGTTCTCGTCTCGGGCGGCGACGGGGATGGGTTCGGCCCCTTCACGCTCCGCTTTCTTCACGCTCCCTGCCCGGGGGCCAAGCCGCTCTCAGCCGGCACAAACGCGGGAAACACGGAAAGCGCCGCGAACGACATGTCTGCGTCGTGCGGCGGCGAAGCGGGCCTTGACGAGGCGTACTACCTGGCCCTCTGCCCCGGCGAGCATGAAGCGCTCATGGATTTGTGCGACGGAAGATCCTGGAACACCATCCTGTACGTTCGAATCGGAGGCGGAGGCCTTTGCGGCGGCGCCGAGCTCGCCTGCGACGATGATTCCTGCTCCGGGACGAGCTCGCAGAGGTCGATGCTTTCGACCAGCCTTTCGGGCCCGGGGCTTTTCTTCATTATCGTCGACGGCAAGACGGAGGCGAACAACGGAGAGTTCGTCCTGTCGGCGGCCTTCTAATTGCGCGTTGTGCCGTACGGGTTCTTTCAGCCTACTCCGCGATGCGCTCGACCGAATCGATGGGCCCGCTCCCATTGTTGCCCCCTGCGACGAAGATGTAGGAATTGACCCTGATCGTGCCGTAGTAGCACCTTGGAACTATGTACGTCGAGGCGGCCGACTGGAACATCCCTATGTGGAGCAGCGGCGTAGGCGGATCCATGTCGAAAGGCATCCTTGACACCGTCGATGTTGAAGGTATGGGCTCGCTCCCCAGGTTTTCCAGCTCCACGCCCGGCAGCACGAAGACGAAGCCCGCGTACATGAGCGAGCCGTTGCCGTGCACCCGCCTGCCGGGCTGAAGCTCGCTTGTCTGGAGCGCCCACGCTCCCAGCCCGCCGTCCGGGATCGATATCTCGCTTACCTCCAGCGACCTCAACCCCCTGTTATTCGCGGCGGACTGGCTGTCGTCTCCGGTGACCGCGACGAGGTAGAGGGGCTCGTCGGCGAGGGAGAAGGCAGGCTCGGGCCCCCCGAAAAAGTCGAATTCCGTTTCCGTGCCGTAAAGCCGCTCTTCGCCGAAAGGCAGCCGTACCCTCATCGGCAGGGGCAGGAGCCTGAACAGAAAATCGAAGCATGGATCCAGCCCGTCGCAATCCTCGTCGATGCCGTTGCATTCCACCTCCACGGCCCCGGGGTTGATGCCGGGGTCGGTGTCGTCGCAGTCGTCGCCGCAGCAGTCGTCCGAAATATAACCGTCATCGTCCAAATCCGAAATGGTGTGCTCGCCGCACCCGCACGACGGGTCGCAGCCGTCGCAGTTCTGGTCGATGCCGTCCTCGCAGGTGTCGGCGGCGCCTGGAAATATGAGCGCCGCAGTGCCCGGGGCGCAGCCCATCACGTCTTCGGTTCCCAGGTCGCAGCAGTCGTCGCCCCTGCACTCGATCCTGTCGTGCCCGTCGCCGTCCGCGTCCGGGGTCCCGCATTCACAGGGCGGATCCACCCCGTCGCAGTCCTGGTCGATGTCGTCCTCGCATATCTCTTCCGCTCCGGGATGGATCGACGGGTCGAAGTCGTTGCAGTCGTCTCCTCCGCACCACTCTGCGTCGTGCCCGTCGCCGTCGAGATCCTCGCAGGGCGGCTCGGCCGGGGGCGGGCAGATCGGGGCGGCGTCGCGCTTCCACGATGTCACGAGCGTCAGGAACGCACGATCCACCCCCAGCCTGCTCCCTTCGACGCCGAAGCCGCCGAGAGACCCGTCGAGGAGTATCTCGGCGCGCTCGATCGAGTCGTGATACCCGGCCCCGGTATTGTCGGGCCTTCCTCCCGCGACATAGATAAACGACCTGTCGGGGTCATCCACGGTCCCGCTCGGCACGGTCACGGCGATGGCGTCCGCCCCTTCACGCGGCAGGACGAGAGGCGACGTGCCGAGCTCCCCCCACAGGCTCAGCGTCCCTGGAGGCAGCTCGGCCGTGCCATCGGGCGCCGGGAACGAGAGATTCACCGCAATCGCCCCGCTGTCCGTGTAGGAGTTGGACACAAGGCCTTCGACGAGCAGGTAGGTCTCTTCATTTCCCTTGACGGTGGGGGCTTCGGCAGCGCTCCTGTAAAGGTTGAAGGTGGCGCCCGGCACAGGATCCCACTTCAGCTCCACGCGGGCGTTGGCCGGATTGACGATGTCGGCATATTCCCTGTAGCCCGCAAGCGTCTCGCTTCCCCCGATGACGGCGGTGACCCGGTAGGTCCAGTATCCCACGGCAAGCGTCCCCCCGGCCAGGACGGTGCTCCTCAGCCTGCCGGGCGCGGGCTGGTTCACGCCCCGACCGTCGTCCACATAGCAGGGCCCCGCGACCTGCGCTGCGAGCATCCGGGTGGATCCCGGGCGTCCGTCCGCGGCAGGGCTCCTGTAAACGTTGTACGACGCTGCGCCCGGCACGGAGCCCCAGCAGACCTCGATCACGCCGTTGACGTTCTTCGCCTGGACCTCCCTGGACCCGAGGCTCTCTCCCCACGGGCCGACGGCCGAAACCTTGTAGTACCAGGTTCCGAACGGGAGCCCGCTGCCGCCGTGGATGATGGGCAGATGGATGGGCGGCATGGTCTCGTAACCCAGGATGAAGGCCCTCTCGACGCCGTTCATGGCGCCCACGTAGCCCGCCGTGTTCGTATCGAAAGGCGCGCCCCCGAGCACGTACAGCCACCTGCCGAACCTCACGAGCGCGTGCCCGTGGCGCGGCGTGTTGAGGCTGTTGACGACCCTGGGGTTCGATGCGCTCGAGAACTGGAGAGACTGCCTCCACGGCGAGGTCTTTCCGAAGATCGACACTTCCGCCAGCTCGGTGTCGCCCAAGGCGGTGTTGGAGCTATCGAGGCCTCCCGCCACGAGCATATGCGAGCCGCCGAAATCGTCGCAGGCGAATACCGCGTCGTGCCGCTCCCGACCCGTCTGCAGCGTTTCGGTCACCAGCTCGAAGGGAGCGTTGAAATGGCCGTCCGCCGAGGATGTGGCATTGTACGAGTAGAATACGTCCTCCCGCCCGTCCGGGTTGACGACCCACACGGGATAGAGGCCCAGGTCGAGCGAAACGGCTTCGATCACGGCCCTCAGCTCGGTGCCGGAAGAGAACGTCGTCGACAGAGGCCTTCGGCTTCCGTCCTCGTTCTCCAGCCAGACCACGGCCCCGTCCTGGAAATAGTGCCCCGACACGGTCAGCGTGATCTCGTCGGCCACGGATCCCCTTTTTGGATCGATATCGTCGATCATGGGGGGCGGCACGTCGGTGACCTCGAAGAGGCCGTCCCACCTGGCGCCCAGGCCCTCGGGGTTGATCACATCGACGTAGTAAAAGCCGACGGGCATGTGGAAGCTCTCGGACGGGCACAGGGCCGACAGCTCCCCTTCCGATATCCAGTTGACGACCGGCGCATTGAAGGAGACGGCCGGATTGGACGTCAGCGTCCAGGCGACCGTCGGCGTTATCCTGAAGTATGCGCCGAGTATCGACACCCTGATGTCGGACAGGATGCCGTCGCCCGCGATCCCCGTCCAGGCCATGGAAGGAATGACATCGTCCACGCGGGGCGGCCAGAGGTCCGTTATCTTCAACGCCGCCTGGCACGTCGAGGTCAGGCCTCCCGGGTTTTCAAGGATCACGTCGTACAGGCCTTTCGGCACCGTCGACGCGGGCACCGTGATCGATGCGGACGTCCCGTCCGGGGAGACCGATGCCTCGCCGAGGTCGAAAACCGAGAGCGTATCCCTGTTTTCGAGCTCCACGGTCATGCCTTCCTGCATCGCCGTCCCCATGACGGTCAGCTCGGTGTCGACCTGGTTGGAGATGATTTCCGGGTCGAAATCCAGGCACTCGAGCCGGGCAACGCAGTCGGACGGACAGTCATCGCCGTCCTCAGTGTTCCCGTCATCGCACGTCTCCACGCCGACCCACAGAAAGCCGTCTCCGCATCGCGCGTGCCCGCAGTCCGAGATGCAGGCGTCGGAGTTGTCCGTGTTCCCGTCGTCGCACTCCTCAACGCCTTCATGGATGAAACCATCCCCGCACGAGGCCTGGATACAGTCGACGAGGCAGTCGTCGGTGTTGGATGCGTTTCCGTCGTCGCACTCCTCAACGCCCAGCAGGACGAACCCGTCGCCGCAGGCCGCCTCGCTGCAGTCGCCCAGGCAGTCGTCGGCGTCGGATAAGTTCCCGTCGTCGCACTCCTCAACGCCCAGAAGGACGAACCCGTCGCCGCAGGATGCTTCCCGACAGCTTGCGGGGCACTCATCGCCGTCATCACCGTTCCCGTCGTCGCACTCTTCCACGCCGGTCCACAGGTACCCGTCGCCGCACCGTGCCGAGATGCATCCTCTGAGGCACTCGTCGCTGTTGTCGGAATTGGCGTCATCGCAGTCCTCGATGCCCAGCCAGAGGAAGCCGTCCCCGCACCAGGCGAGCAGGCAGGTGTTCAGGCACGCGTCGTTGTTCGACGCGTTGCCGTCCTCGCATTCCTCGCCTGCCTGCAGCAGCCCGTCGCCGCAGGTCGGGAGGGCGCAGGCGTTCGTGCACCCGTCGTCGTTGTCGTCGTTCCCGTCGTCGCATGCCTCCACGCCCGCGCGGACGAACCCGTCGCCGCAGGAGGCGGCCGTGCAGTCGTTCAGGCAGGCGTCGTTGTCGCTGCCGTTGCCGTCATCGCACTCCTCCTCCTCTTCCTCTCCGGCGCGGACGAACCCGTCGCCGCAGGATGCAAGCAGGCATGTGACCAGGCAGCCGTCCGCGTTCGAGAGGTTCCCGTCGTCGCACTCCTCCCCTTCCTGCTCGGTGCCGTCGCCGCAGGTCGTCAGCCTGCACAGGGTCGTGCACCCGTCCTCGTCGTCTTCGTTGCCGTCGTCGCATGCTTCGACGCCCGTTCTCACGATGCCGTCGCCGCATCGGGCAAGCTCGCAGGAGTTCAGGCACGCGTCGTTGTTGCTGAAGTTTGCGTCGTCGCAATCTTCGGTTCCAGCATGCAGAAACCCGTCTCCGCAGCTTGCCTCGAGGCACGTCGTGAGGCAGCCGTCCGTGTTGGACGCATTTGCGTCGTCGCACTCCTCGCCCTCCTGGACGATGCCGTCGCCGCAGGTGCCAAGGGCGCAGTCGCCGGTGCAGCCGTCGTCGTCGTCGTCGTTCCCGTCGTCGCAGGCCTCGATGCCCTCGCGGACATAGCCGTCCCCGCAGAAAGCCAGCCTGCAGTCGGAGAGGCAGAAATCGCCGTTGTCGGCGTTTGCGTCATCGCACTCCTCCTCGCCGATGCCACGAGGCCGTCTCCGCAGACTGCCTCGACGCACGTGGTCAGGCAGCCGTCCCGGTCGCTTCGGTTCCCGTCGTCGCACTCCTCGCCCTCCTGGACGATGCCGTCGCCGCAAGCGGGCATAGTACAGGCATTCGTGCAGCCGTCGCCGTCGTCGTCGTTTGCATCGTCGCACTCTTCGACGCCGATGAACAGGAATCCCTCGCCGCACGCCGCCCGGGAGCACGTGGCAAGGCACGCGTCGTCATTGGCCGCGTTGCCGTCGTCGCACTCCTCGCCATCGTCGATGACGCCGTTGCCGCAGCGGCTCTCTCCATTGCCGCCGCAGGCCCACTGGCATGCAAAAACCATTAACAGGAGCGTGTTGATAGATTTTTTGTAGATCATGGCACTTTCTCCATATAAGCCTTGTACCGGCGCTTCGCAGGGCCTGCCCTGCGGCCTCCATTTCCACTACTGCCGCAGGCCGCCTTGAAAGCGGCGGCCCGTCGGCGGCAGGCACTGTATCAGGGCAGTTTCAGGCAAGGGGCATCACTCCCAGCCGTGTTCACACACGTATCCGTATGAGCCTGTGCAGCTTTCGTCGGACCATGTGCCCGATGTCCGGATGACGGCGCAGTCTGCGTCGGTGCCGGGAGCGTTGTCAGGCTCTCCCGCACCCCAGGACGTGAACGTTGGAACAATGTACTCACCCGGCCCAAGGTACCACAGGAAGGTTCCCTCGCCGTCCATGTCTGTCAGCCCGGTCCAGGCCGTGGCGCCGGCTAGCGCGACAACAGCATCGTTTTCCCCGGTGCTGCCAATGCCGACCAGATGGGACCCAAGTATCCGGCAGGCGTCCGCCGCCTGCCGCCAGGCCGTCGCGGTGCCGAAATAGACGTAACAGCCGCCCCCGTGCATCACCCTCGCGTCGCCGAGCGCATCCAGGCCCTCGCACTCCCTGCTGCACAGCGCGTCGCACCAGTCGCCGTCCACCGTGTTTCCGTCGTCGCACTCCTCCGTCCCCGCGTCGATGAAGCCGTCGCCGCAGGCTGCGGAGACGCACGTCGAAAGGCATGAATCCCCGTCATCTGCGTTCCCGTCATCGCACTCCTCCGCGCCTTCCCTCGTGAAGCCGTCGCCGCAGCGGGCGTCCTCGCACGACGCCAGGCATGAATCGAGGTTCGAGTCGTTGCCGTCGTCGCACTCCTCGTAGCCGACGTGGACGAAACCGTCCCCGCATGTTGCGAGGCTGCAGTCGTTCAGGCAGAAATCCGTGTTGTCGGAATCACCGTCGTCGCATTCTTCTTCGTCGATGAGGATGTTGCCGTCGCCGCACCGGGCATCGAGACAGGTCGTGAGACAGTCGTCGTTGTTCGACGGGTTCCCGTCGTCGCACTCCTCTCCCTCCTGCACGATCCCGTCGCCGCATGTCGACAGCGCGCATTCGCTCGTGCACCCGTCCGTGTCGTCGTCGTTCCCGTCATCGCACGCCTCGACGCCGATCCTCACGATCCCGTCGCCGCACGTTGCGAGAGAGCAGTCGTCGAGACATGCGTCATGGCTGTCGAAGTTGCCGTCGTCGCACTCCTCCGCGTCATCCTGAACGAAGCCGTCGCCGCAGAAAGAATCCAGGCAGATAGTGAGGCAGTCATCGGTATTGGATACATTGGCGTCGTCGCACTCCTCCCCCTCCTGCACGATCCCGTCGCCGCAGGTCGGCAGCACGCACGCGCCCGTGCACCCGTCCGTGTCGTCTTCGTTTCCGTCGTCGCAGGCCTCGACGCCCGCCTTGACGTACGTGTCTCCGCATTCGGCCAGCTTGCAGCTATTGAGGCAGTCGTCGTTGTTGTTGTAGTTTCCGTCGTCGCACTCCTCCTCGCCCGCCAGGAGGAAACCGTCGCCGCAGATGTTCGCGATGCAGTTGGTCAGGCATTCGTCGTAGTTGCTCAGGTTTCCATCGTCGCACTCCTCG
>JBDRLK010000433.1:0-2286 GCA_043813155.1 Pseudomonadota bacterium
CCGCCGGCTCTCCCTGGCAACGCTTCTGGAGGACTTCTTCGGGGTGATCTTAGTGAAAAAGATGCAGCGTTCCCGCTGGGACATCAGGCCGCTCAGCGAGGAGCAGCTCGACTATGCCGCCCTCGACACCGCCCATCTGCCTGGCCTCTACCGAAGGCTCGACGGCGAGCTCCGCGAAAAAGGGATGGAAAAGGAGGCGCAACAGCTCTTTGCCGGGATGACAGCCGTAGAGTGGCAACCCAAGACGCTGGATCGCATGGCGCATCGCCGCTTTCAGGGATATGCGACGCTGACCCCCGAACAGAAGGACCATCTCCGCCGGCTGTTCCGCTGGCGCTTCGAAAAGGCGCAGGAGACCAACCGCTCGCTCTTCATGATCCTCCCCGATCAGCACCTCGTCGGCCTTTCCAGGCTGGAGAACCCTTCCCTCGAATCAATGACCGGCCACGGCCTCCTCTCCCCCGAGAAGGTCCATCGCTTCGGCCCGGAGCTTCTCGCCATCCTCCAGGAGGAATGAGACCTGGCTTTGCACAACTTGGAAATCATGTCCCGGAAACACGCATTGGAGATTTTGCGGGGGGAGCATGATTTTCAAAGCTCTCGAATAGCTGTTCAGGATCAGGGGGGTGAGGCTTTCTACATGACAGACATGATGATCGTCAAGCGGGTGAGCAGCACCGGATGGGTGAACATCCCCTCGATCTTCAGCCGACCGCTCAGCAGATGGGCCACAACCTTCCGGCCCGTCTCGTCGAAAACCCAGGGGAGTCCCCCGACGATTCGGAGGGCATTGAGATCCATCACCAGGTCGGACGCCGTCCGGATGACGAGCGCGGGATTTTCGACTATACCCGATTTACGTCCCTCCGAGGCGGTGGGACACTCTTTCTTCGGCGATGCCCAGCTTGGCGGCGATTTCCTTATTGCCCAGCCCTTCTTCTTTCAGCTTGAAGATGTCCCGTGTCTGTTTGCCTTTTTCCCGCTTGCGGGCGGCGATCTCGTCCAGATAACCGAGGTTCTCCATGGTCATGGTCTCTATCCGCCCTTCCTTTTCCATGGCGGAGATAATGGCTTCGCCTTTGGCAGTCCTGACGTACACGGTTGACCATCCTTCGGGAGAGCTGTCGCTGCCCACGGAAATATCGGCCAGCTCGCTGCCATAGTCCTGGCAAATCAAGCAGTGCCTGGGGACGCAGCTCTTGACCTCGGTTATGGGGAACGATAGCTTTTTATCGCCGGTGTAGATATTGAACTCGTCGGTGATGTTGAACTTGTCTACACGGCTGCTGTCCAGTCCTTTCTCCTTAAGCTTCTCCGATATGGCATGGACATAGTAGTTCTCACGGCAGAAGACGCCGAGGGTGAGCTTCACAGGGGAAGCGATGGGCAGGATCCGGTGCTTGAGATACCTGATGGCCTGTATGTGGCAGGGTGAGCCGACAACGCAGATGTGGCTCAGGCCGTGGTCAACGACGGCCGCCCGCAGCTCCTTAAGCACCGGTACAACTCCGTACTTGGTGCCCGAGGCCAGCAGAACATCGTCAGTGGTCTTGGCTGTGGCGGCTACTGGCATCCAGCCGTCTCTGCCTACTACCAGGGCTCCGTCTATAAGGCCATTGTTCAAGGCATACAGAAGTATGGCAGTGATGATTCCACCGTCCTGGCAAGCTTTGGCCATGCTCCGGTCTTTAGCCCTGGCGGCCAGGATACGCCTGTGCATCCCCATGCCGCCCTTTTCCAACCGTCCCAGGACATCGCTCTCAATCTCCTCGCCCACACCCGGACGGAGCGCGTAGCAGGCTTCGTAACAGATGGTGCAGCTTACACAATCCAGCTTTTTCTTGGGTCTCTTCGGCTTGCCCTCGAGGAACTTTATATGCGAGCTGGGGCATGCCAGAATGCACGCCCCACAAACCGTACACGAACCCGTGTTGATTATTTTCGCTTCCAGATCGTCGTAACTAGGCATCTCTCTTTTTCTTTCTACTCCGCCTCGGCTCTATCTGAAAAACCCTTTCCCCCTCCCCCTCACCCCTCTTGAGGGAGGGGAAGGGGTCATTTTCATTTGTGACGGCAAGCCGTCATGGGTGTTTCATCCTGGCTATTTCCTCTTCCCTCAATTGCCGCTTGAACAGCTTCTCCGTCACGGTGAGGGGCAGCTCTTTTCTGAACTCCACGAACCTGGGCACTGAATAGGGCGGCAGCTTGGCCTTGCAGTGGGCTATTATTTCTTCAGCGGTAATCTTCCCCTCATAGTCGGGCTTGAGTCTGATGAAGGCTTTTATG
>JBDRLK010000434.1:0-2280 GCA_043813155.1 Pseudomonadota bacterium
TCGACGTAGAACGACTACGCCTCCGTCGGGATGGGGACCCCGCGCCTTGCCAGGCGGGCGCCTCGGCGCCCAGAAGAAGTCGTCGCATGTTTTGTTATACTGTCAACTAAAAATGTGAAATAATTTTTGAGTGACTCCTTAGGGGCCGCCTGCAACGAGATTGAAACCAGCGGGGCTGAAGCCCCTGCACTACCCACCGCTCCAAATATACAAGAGGCGCGGGCGGCTCCGTGCAACCGGTCCTGTTAGAATACCCGGCTGCAGAAATCCCCGCACTCACCGTCAATGCAAAGACCGGTGCAGGTCATGTCATCGTCAACGCAGGACGAGCCTGTCTCCAGCAGCGGCTTGCACAAACGATCGTTTTCGTCGCAGATCAGCATGGGCGCGCAGTCGCCGTGGTTGTCGCAATCATCCCCAAAGGTCCGCGGCGGCCCGCAGAACCCGCCCGTCAGGCATATACTGCCCGGTCCGCATTGCACAGGGTCTATGCACATGCCTCCCGGCTCGACGAACGTCGCGCAGCGTCCCTCCGCATCGCAGTACAGGCCGGGCGCGCACGCGTAATTGCTTACGCACGCCTTCCCCTCTTCCACCATGCCCACAAGCGCCCCGGCGCAATGCTCGTCGATCGCCAGGTTGTAGCTCTGGACAAACACGTTGTAATTCAAGCACGATGACGTGATGCCCATGACGGCTTCCCGGCATGGCGGGACGTCGTCGTCGTTAACGATCATGGTTCCGGCGGTGATCGCATCGGCCAGTTGCAGCACGCAATCGCTGAACATCGGGGAGGATGCCGCATTGACGCAGTCATAACCCACGTCGGCAACAAGACCCTGCAGCATGTCGTGGCCCCTTTCTTCCGCCGAGCAGCAGGTGTTAAGGTAGGCGCACCAGGCGGAAAAGGAGATGTGACACACCTGCTGGACCACGGAAAGGGGCGTTCCCTCCCCGTCGACGTCCCCCTCCGCGCCCGCGTCGTCGGGCGGCGGCATCCAGCCCTTTTCAATGTCCAGCATGCAGGCGCACTGAAGAAGCGCCGTGACGATTGCCGCGGCAAAGAGACAGGCCCGCACCCGGCTGGATTCGCCTGCTGCCATATCAACAAGATTACTTCAATAAGGCCCTGCAAACAAGCCAAAGAGAATTGATTTGCCCGTCAGTTGTTGTACTATAGGGAAAATGAACCTGAATCGCGGCATCGTGCTTCTTTTCCTGCTTTGCGCCCCTGCCCTGGGCTGCGAAGGAGGCAATGAGACACCTGTGGACGGGGACGCCGGCGATGACATGGATGTTTCCGAAAGCAGCGACGCGGCCGCGGACAGCGGCCCCGATTCTCCCGACGACCCGGACGCTGATGGTTTTGATTTCCCCGACGATGCCTCGCCGTCCGAAGACATTTTCGAGGACCCTTCACCCGCCGACGGCCTGCAGGAAGACACGGGCATCGACACGCCCGCGGACGAGGAGGACGAGGAAGAGGAAGGCCCTCCTCCCCTGCGCGACGACGCCATCGGGCCCTGGGCCTGGCACGAGCAGGCGCCCTACGCAATCAACGCCGCTTACCTTCCGGCCGCCTTTGCCGGCGCGGGGTACACGCCCCCGGCGGGGGTGGAGCTCGTCGTGGCGCGGGTCGTGGACGGCATCGGCCAGCCCGCCTACCAGTTCTACGACCTGTCGGGCGCCGCCTTCTCCTTTGACTTCTGGCCGGCCTCCACGGTCAAGGTGCTTGCCTGCCTCGGCGCCCTTGACTTCATGGGCGCCCACGGCCTGAGCGGCGACGCCGAGATTACCATCCACTATCCCGAAAGCGGCGACTACAGCGCCGCGGTGTGGGAAATCTACGATGCCGCCCTGCGCGTCAGCTCGAACACGGCCTATGACCGGTGCGTGGAAATCGCGGGGTTCGACCGCTTCAACGGGACTTTTCTCGCGCCGGAGCGCGACCTTCCCCTGACCGTGATCCAGAGGCGCTACGGGTATTCGGGCAGCCTTCGCGTTTCGCCGGAAATGGACTTCGTGCAGGGCGATGTCTCCGCGACCATCCCGCAGCGCGAGGGCACGGGGGATTTCGGCTGCCCTCCCGAAGGCAACTGCGCCAACCTGTTCGAGCTGATCAATTCCCTTCGCAGGGTGCTCCTGCACCACGAGATCCCGGGGATCGAGCAGTTCAACCTGCAGCCGCAGGACGCGGCCAGGCTCGCCGACGCCATGCTCGGCGCCAACTCATATTTCCAGAACGGAGCCGAGGCGGTCCTGGGCATGAGCATCAGGATT
>JBDRLK010000435.1:0-4639 GCA_043813155.1 Pseudomonadota bacterium
TCGGTGACTTTTACATCCGAGCAGAACACATGTCGTTACCTTCATGTGCATCGGATAAACTAGCTGTCCGAACGGGCAATTGACAGCAAGGGACTTTCACCCTGTAAGACTCGCGGCCTTGTCGGCCGCTCCTAAGAAAATTCATCGAGGTTTTGCTCCCATTGCAATAAGCATGAACTGAACCCCGGCCCCTGTCAAGGGGGAAGCCGGGGGCGCGAGCGTGCGTTTTTAGGCAATGAAGCTGAGATCAAGGGGGGCCGGGGGCAGGAAAAAGGGAGGAAAAGAGGCCTGAAATCGGCTGGCGGACGGACCGGACGGACCGGTACATGGGCGCGGCAGATGGAGGAGCGCGGGGGAGAGGACAGAGAGATGGGGCGAGGCCGCCTTCCGGCTCAGTGAGGCTCACGGGGAGGGCCGCGCTTGCGCGGGGGGAAAGAAGGGAAAGGGTCGTCATCGGGATTGTCGCCCGGCTCATCGCCGGGCTCGGGCTCGAGCGACATCTGCTCGAACGGCTCGGACGGCTCGAACGGGGTGCGAGCCGGCGAGCGTGGCGGGTCGTCGGCGGGCAGGTGCAGGTGATTGAGAATTTTTCGGACGACGGCCGGGTCGGTGATCAGGGCCAGAACCTCCATGGTCTCGGAGCACTTGGGGCATTTGAGGGCATCGAGGTGCAAGGTGCGCTTGAGTAGCTGCGCCCAGGAGCTGCGCCGGCGTTTTGGGCAAGGCGCCACGGGCTCGAACGGCGGCGCCATGTCAGCGCCGGCGTGGTTCAGGGGATCAGGAGCTGACGAGGCCGGGGCCTGGGAGATCAGGGACGGCGGAGGCGGCAGGCGCGGCCTGTCCTTGGAGCGGTTGCAGAACACGCCGTGATACCGAACGTTGTTCACGTAGGGCCGGCTCATGAGCGCGGTGAGGCGCTTGAGGAACGGGACGGGCTCGAGCACGAGCGCCTCGGCGCCCTCGGGCGCGGGCCAGGGTTTTCGCAGCCAATAGCGCACGCGGCCGTCGGGAAGGAGCGAGAGGCGCTTCTGGGAGAAGGGAGGCCGCAGGCCGTAGGAGCAGAGGCGCTCGAGGCTGTGGACGCAATTGAAAATTACCTGACACTTTCTCTCCGGATACCTGGGGAGTCTGGTTAGGAGGCAAAAATGTAGAGGAACCGTCACGGGGCCTCGTAGTGCGCATCCCCGACAGGGGCAGGTGGTAATGTACCTCAACATCGAGGTTCGGCATGACGACTATGCGTTCAACAAGAAGGCGAACCAATTGTTGGCGTGTTTCGAAATCCACTGCTTGCAGAGCGGCTTGAACATTGCGAATCAACTCAGGCAGGCAGGTGCGCAGTGCGCTTCGTACCTGGGCATCGGCAAAAGTTTTTTGGACACGTTTAAGCTCTTCGCTCAGAGCGGACTTTCGTTCCTCCAGATCCTTTCGTCTGCGAAGCAGCTCGTCGACCGCAAGAGCACCGTACTGGTAAGCGTCGACCAAGCGCTTGAGCTGTCTATCGCAAGTCGTGATCTCGCGCGAAAAGCGGTCTGCCTCCCGGCGAAACAATTTTTCGTTTCCTTGTTCATTCAATCCGGCGTAGTGCAGGATCCGTTCCGGGTCTGCAAGCAGGTCACAGAGATCGTTCCAGACGATCTCGTCCAAGACCATGGCCTTGATCGAATGCATTGGGCAGCGGATTCCGTCCCCGATCTGGTCGGGTTGCCAATGCCTGCGGCACACGTAATATCTTTGCTTGCTCTCCGCTGGACCAGAGCCGATGGCGATCATGGCGTAGCCGCAACTACCGCAACGGATGAGGCAGCGAAGAAGGCATTGATGCTTCGGGTGGCAGTGGCGAAGCGCGAACTGCTTGTTTTTTTCGAGTCGCTTGCTCACAGCCGCAAACAGCTCCCGGTCAACAATAGCCGGCACGGGGATAATGATCCATTCCTCGGGAGGCCGGAGGCGTTGTGATGATTTGCGCCTTCGGCGATAGGGACCGCCCTTGGGCTGAGTCGGTTCAACCGCCATCAAGCGGTTGCAGCAAAACTCGCCAATGTAAGCGCGGTTGCGCAGAACTCTGCCTACGGTCGAACTTTCCCATCGCCGGCCTCCCTTGGCGGCAGGCACCTGCTGGCGCAGCAAGCGTTTTCTGACGGCCATGATCGAAAGACCTTCCTCCCCGATCCAACGAAAGATGTCCCGCACCACGGCGGCTTGTTGCTCGTCTATCTCAAGTCTGGCCCGCTGCGTTCCCTGCTTGGGAATGCGGCGGTAGCCGTACGGCGCGTTGCCGATGTTCAACAGGCCCATGCGCGCTTTGAAGAGGCGTCCTCTTCGTGTCCGCTCCAGGATCTTGGCCCGCTCGTATTCCGCAATGACGCCTTGCATTTCCAGTAACATCCGGTCTTCCGGCGTATCCTCAATGGGACGGTTGACAAAGTACGGCTCACAGGCGTGTTTTTCCAGTTCCTCGATGATGACGACCTGGTAGGCGTAGCGGCGCGCCAGACGATCCGGATGGTGAATCATCACGACATCCACGAGGCCGTCGCGCACATCGTCCCGAAGGCGGTCCATGCCCGGCCGCGCCAGCTCATCTCCCGAGTAACCATCGTCGATGTAGACATGACGATCAAGCACCGCCAGCCCTTTATCAGCAGCCAGCGTCCGCAGCTGCTCCAACTGGCTCGCGATCGTTTCTTCACGTTCCTGGCGGTCGGTTGAAACACGTGCATACAAAGCGACTCGTTTCATGATCCACATGCCTCCACGGCCCGCGCGGGCCTCTGATCAACGGCCAGCAGCAGATTCTTATAGGCCAGGCGTAGGCGCTCCTCGGCATCTTCGCAGCTCAATAAAACCCGCACACAACGCCGGCCACCATCCGGGCTTACGCTAGCCGTGCTTAATCCAAACCACCTGCCCCCAGTCGGGTCCTCATTGAGCAGGCCAAGCAGACCGAAGGTGACAAGGCGCTGGCCCCACGACCTTCTCAGCAGCGCCATGATCCCTCCTGATGGCTCCGTCCATATCGTCCGAAGCTGCTCGTAGCGCTGCTGCGCATCTTCTCCCAGTCGCAGAAACTGCGTCCTGGGCCTACTCATCGATACCGCCGCCGGCGCGGCCGGTTTTTTTTTCCACTCGTCCTGCAAAACCGCTCGATGGAGCGTTTGTGGATCGAAACGCCCAGCTTCTTTTTCACTCTTTCGGCCAACCGGGCGCCGGAGACCGAAGGATCCTTCTGGATTTCCCGGTGCAGGAACTGCTGAACCTGCGCCGTGAGCTTTCTCGGAGTCTTCGGGCCGCGCAATCGGTCTGCCAGCCCCACTATTCCTTCGCGGCTCAAGGCCTCCAAGGCCGCGTAGAACGATTCGCGGGAATAGCCGAACAGCCTGCTTGCCGATAAAACGGTAACGCCGTCGACATAGTGCAATCGTAGCATTTCGTATTTGACCTGTACTTTGTCTCTCGGATCGAAAAAGTCGCTCTGGGCGAAGAGAGAACTGTCTATGTTTCGCGCATTGGTGTTCCACGCTCCCGCTTCCTCGAGGAACTGCCGTTTTGATTGTTTTTGTCTCATGAAATATATGTACAACAGATTCGCCAGGAATGTCAAGTAATATCTGTCGCTCATATGCCTTTGCGCTGTCGCTTGTTATTTTACCTGCATTAATCGGTGTTTTAATGTTATTATCATAAACGACGATCATGCTTAACGACACTCTTTCAGTCCACCTTTAGGTGCCTTAAATGTATTGCGACATATATTACTACACACTTGTTTCGTTGCCATCATGTATCCGCTCCTCGGGCCGGGTTCCGTCGATTGGCCTTTTTTCCTGTCCACCATTTCCGATATCGTTTTGTAGTAATTTTGAAGCGAATAGCTGCAATTGTATCCATAGCACGTCGAGGCCCGCGCGGTCGTAGGCCGCCACAATGCGCGCGGCGTGAAGGCCATAGCCCTCGACGTTGGCGCACAGGGGTTTTCGCACGGGCTGGCGGGGCATGGTGTCGAAGAAGGACGGCGAGAGGGGCGAGGGCAAGGCCTCGGCCATGGACTGGGCCAAAAGGAGCTGCTCGCCCTCGGGCTCGATGGCCTCGTCGCCGCCAACGCCCGCGGCCACGGCGACTTTCTTCAGGCGGTCGGCGATTTTTTCAGTGAGTGCTTCGATCTCCTGGTCCGTGGGAGGCGGCAGGGGAGTGAAGACGAGAGGCCGGCCGGGCTCGGGTGCGGGCACGAAGAGACCGTCCGGGAGCAGGGAGTGTAGATGTGGATTAAGATTCAAAGCCGACCCAAACCTCTGGATGAAAGTGACGGCTCCGGTGCGGCCGTCGCGGATGCCGAGCTTGCGGCCGCGTCGGCGCATCCATGAAAACAGGGTTTGAAGATAGGAAAGAATATGTGATGATCTCCCTTTATCCTCTCTTTAAAACCAAGTTGCTTCATCATCTGACAAAGTTCTGAGAATTGAACATTTGCGTCCGAACGGCGTAACAAAATATGCTGATACAATCTCTCGTACTTTGCCACTTGAAAAGAATAGCACAGCTTTGCTCAATCGCCAATGCCAACAACGAGATCATATTTTTTATTGCCCGCTTCAGTCTCAGATGGCCGTTGATGACGAGTTCGAACTCAGCAGTTATT
>JBDRLK010000436.1:0-8243 GCA_043813155.1 Pseudomonadota bacterium
CAATCATTTTTCCATCGACCGGGTTTTGCCGAGGGACAAGGAGAGTACGATATGAAATAATCACAAAAATGTATTGACAGTGAGCAGATATACGGTAAAAATGATATATATGTATACCAGAATTCTTGGAAAACCAGATCATTCATTTTTTCTTTTCGGTCCGCGAGCCACTGGAAAAACTACCTGGCTGAGATCAGTGCTGCCGGACGCGCAATGGCATGATCTTCTGAGAAGCGACGTCTATCTCGGTCTTGTCCGCGACCCTGCAATGCTTCGAAAAAGGGTAGTCTCTCTGCTGCCCGGAAGTTGGGTTGTGGTGGACGAAGTACAGCGCATTCCTGCGTTGTTGAGAGAGGTTCACGCCCTGATCGCTGAATATGGTGACAGGTACCGATTTGCCTTGAGCGGATCCAGCGCCCGGAAGCTGCGCCGCATGGATGTGGATCTTCTTGCCGGCAGGGTGTTCGAGCGGCTTTATTTTCCCCTTACGGCCGTTGAGCTTGGTGCTGATCTGCAGGTTGACAGGCTGCTCAGGTTCGGCAGCCTGCCGAAGGTATGCTCCGAGCCGCGGCACGCGATCGACATCCTGGAAGCCTACACGCACACCTACCTGCAACAGGAGATCCAGCAGGAGGCCTTAGTGAAAGACCTGGGCGCGTTCGACCGCTTCCTGGAAGTCGCCGCGATCATGAATGGCGAGATGGTGAACACCGCCGGCATCGCCCGTGACGCCGGCGTGGCGCGTCCAACGGTGCAGCGTTTTTTTTCCGTTCTTGTGGATACACTGATAGGCACCTGGGTTCCGGCCTGGAATCCACGGATGAAGGTCAAGGAAGTGGCCAAGCCGAAATTCTATTTTTTCGATCCGGGAGTGGTGCGTGCCCTGAGCGGACTGCTGCGCGATCCCGTGGAAAAGGCGCAGCGCGGCCCCTTGCTGGAAACACTGGTCCTCAACGAACTGCGCGCATATATCAGCTATGCGGGCATCGGAGGCAAGCTGCATTTCTGGCGCACCTCGTCGGGCAGGGAGATAGATTCCATCTGGTCACGCGGCAAGCGTCACGTGGGCTTCGAGATAAAAGCTGCGTCCGGTTGGCGCAACCAGTGGAGCAAGGCGCTCAAGGAGCTGCACGGGCACAACATGATACAGAAGGCCTTTGGAATCTTCCTGGGCAACGATGAACTCGTGGACGGCCCTGTTCGTGTTCTGCCCTTTGGCGTGTTGGCGCGACAGCTGCATGAAGGGAGAATTCTGCCCTGAGGGCCGGCGGGCTAAGGGGGCACGCACCGGTCGTCGTACCCGATAAGTATCCAAGCCATCTTCCTGACAGCATAAATTGCGCCGGCATGTTCATTTTCTGGATGGCGGAGAATCAAATTCTTGTCTGGTATTTTGCCAGAGAGCGGAGATAAACGAACTGTACATTGCAGCTGCTGAATGCTCGAAAATCTTCAGATTGGCGTACCTTGTCGTCTTCTCTTTCAATCCGGATATCACGGGCCTTGCGCTGCCAGAATATCCTATCCCGCTCCTTGATTTTCACCTTCATTATCGAGCGCATTGCCCGGCAGGCGCGTTTAATCCTGGTTTTTCAATGAAACCTGTACTATAAACAGCCGGAGAATCATGCCAGGTGAAGGAACACAGAAGGTTTCTCAAAAGCCGGCATTGTACCGGGCCATGCGATGGCTTATCGAGCCGGGCCGGGGACATTTTTCCGCGGACGGTAGAAGCTTCAGGATGCGTTTTTGGGCCTGGGGATGGGGCGTCGTTCTCCTGGTGTTTTTTACCTGGCCGAATGTCGCGCTTTACCTCGAGCGCGGAAACCCGGGGTGGATAATTTACTGCGCCATCGGGTTCGTCGATCTCGTGGCGCTCTGGTGCCTGGGATATTTCCGAAGGGCTCACTTCTCCAGGGCATTGAATCGTTTTTCATTTGAAGAAGGATGGATTTTCCCCTGCCGGCGTCTTTCCGGGAGGCTGTCCGACATCCAGGCGGTTATTTTTTTCAGCCAGAGCTTTATGGCGATGGTGCGCGGGACCCCCGGGTACAGCCAGCGGGTTAGAGCAAAAAAAGATTTCATTTCCTTCAAATACCAAGGCAAAGTAGTCGAGCTGATTCAGAATGCCGGGCAGATTTCCACGCCCGAGGGCGCGCAAAAGCTCTCCGAGCTCATCAAATGCGAGGTATACTTCAACGCCATGCCGGAAGAATAGAGCAACCGAACCATGGACGCTTTTGCCATACTTGCCACCCTCATCAGCCTCGCGGCGCTCTTCAGCTGGCTGAACCACCGCTTTATCAGGCTCCCCAACACCATCGGTCTCATGGTGCTCTCGCTGGGGTTCTCGCTTTGCTTCGTCATCTTCGGCAAGATAAGCGGCCTTGCCGGAGGGCCGGTCCGCCTGATGATCGAAAGCATAGACTTCGATCGCACGCTGCTTCGCGGCATGCTGGGCGCGATGCTCTTTGCCGGCGCGCTGCACGTCGACCTCAACGACCTGCGGGGCCAGAAGTACATCATCGGCCTTCTCGCTACCACGGGCGTTGTCCTGTCGACCGCCGTTGTGGGATGCGGGGCCTGGTGGGCCCTCAACGGCTTCGGGTTTGAAATCGGCCTCGTCCCCTGCCTTCTCTTCGGGGCGCTCATCTCGCCGACCGACCCGATCGCCGTGGGAGCCATCCTGAAGAAAGCGGGCATCCCGAAGACCCTGGAGACCAAGATCGTGGGCGAATCCCTGTTCAACGACGGCATCGGCGTGGTTGTTTTCCTGGTCCTGCTCGAGGCGGCCACGGGGCACAGCGTGTCGGCGGCAGGCATCGGGGCGCTGCTTGCCGTGGAAGTCGCCGGCGGCATCCTGTTCGGAGCCGCCCTTGGGTGGATCGTCTACATGATGCTCAAGTCCATCGACTCCTACGAGGTGGAGATCCTCCTGACGCTCGCCATCGTCACGGGCGGGTATGCTCTTGCGCAGCGGCTGCACATCTCAGGCCCGCTGGCCATGGTGGTGGCCGGGATTCTCATCGGCAACCGCGGCCGCAGCCTTGCCATGTCGGACAAGACCAGGGAGCGGCTGGACGCGTTCTGGGAGCTCGCGGACGAGTTTCTCAATGCCGTGCTCTTCGTTATCATCGGCGCGGAAGTGATCGTCATCAGCTACACGAAAACCTACCTTATCGCGGGGCTGCTCGCGATACTCCTCGTCCTCGCGGCCCGCCTGATCGCCGTGAGCCTCCCCGTGCTGATCCTGCGAAGGCGAAGGGCGTTCAGCCCGCACGTGATCAAGATCCTCACGTGGAGCGGGCTGCGGGGCGGCATTTCCGTGGCCCTGGCCCTGTCCCTTCCCGGGGGCCCGGACCGCCCGCTCTTCATTGCCATGACGTACATCGTGGTGGTCTTTTCGATCATCGTCCAGGGCCTGACCGTGGGCCGCTTTGTCCGGCGGCTCTACGCGCCCACGCCCGGCAAGGACCTCTCCTAGGATTCGATCCATTTCTTCCGGGCCAGGTGATACAGGGAAGGATAGACGATCCAAAGGGCCTTTCTGCTTTCAATTCGATCCCGTGTTCCCTCCCGGGAACCTCCCCACTGTCTCCATAAAAGAAATAGACCAAGATCGGGAGCAAAAGTCAATCGAGGAGAACGGCAAGACATGGGTTTGCCGGCGGCCGTGTCGGGTTTTGCTGCTGCTCAAGGTGCAGTTCACCTGTCACCCTTGTAAACGAATCCCCACCCGGCAAGGCCGGTTCGTTGTCGCCCGACACGCGGCACGTCGATCTTCTACGAAATGCTTTTTCCCCTGTTCAGAGCCGCTACAAGCAGGGCGACGGCGCAACCATGGCGCCGTCGTAGATCACGGTGGAGGCCGTGTCGTGGCGGATGTCGATCCCGCCTCCGGCGCCGTCGCTCTCGGTCGGCGGGACGTGGTCCCAGTAGTTGTTCCCGGCGTTTATGGTCGTGCCCGCGTTGGTCCAGATGTCGTTGACGGTGTTGCAGCTCAGGATGTTCCCGCCGGTGCTCCCGGTGGACCCGCCGCCCATGTCGCCGCCCGTGGAGTCGTACTCCACGCCGTAGAAGTTGCCCGTGATCACGTTGTTCTCGACCCGGCTGCCCAACCCGCCGCCGATGAAGCCGAGCCCAAGGTTGTTCCCCTGAATGACGTTGCCCTCGATGACGTGCTGAGAGGAGCCGCTGTAAATGTAGACCCCGGTGCGGACCCCGTTGACGATGGTGTTGTTGCGCAAGGTGACCCGGTTGCTCGTGATCGCGAGGTTCATGTTGAACGTGGCGCCCGCGGCCGGGTCTGCCAGGATCGTGAAGCCGGCGATCACGGAGTCCGCCGCCGCCTCGATCGAGGTTCCGATGACTCCAGTCGTGCTTCCTCCCTTGATCACCGTGGGATCGCCGCCCGCCCCCTTGTTGGGCTCGTCGCCGACGAGGAAAACGCCTTCGGGAAGCTGCAGCGGGAACACCTCGTCGTTATTGAGGTCGTAGGTCCCCGGGGCCGCGTACACGGTACAGTCGGCGGCGACCAGGCTGAGCGCCTTTGTGATGGTCTTGAAAGGAAAACCGGCCGATCCTTCGTAGGCATCGGAACCGGTCAGGGCGTCCACGTAGTAGCTCAAGCCTTCCTGGAACTCCGCGGTCACGGTCATGTCCGCGGTCACGGTCACCATGCAGTCCCCGGGGCCGCTGCACACGCCGCCCGACCAGCCGATGAACGCCGAGCATCCCACCACGGAGGCGCTTAGGGTCACGCTGGTGCCGAAGTCGTAGGCCTGCGAGCAGTCGCTGCCGCAGTCTATGCCCGGGGGGGTCGAGGTCACCGTGCCGTTGCCGCTCCCCGCCAGGCTCACGCTCAGGGTGTAGCGGTTGAGCGTGAACGTCGCGGTCATGGCCGTCTCCGAGGTCATGGTCACGTGGCAGGTCCCGTTGCCGCCGCACCCGCCGCCCGACCAGCCCGTGAAGGTGGAGCCCTCGGCCGGCTCGGCGCTGAGCGTCACGCTCGCGCCGTGGTCGTAGTCCTGCGAGCAGTCATCGCCGCATTCGATGCCCCCGTCCTCCGACCGCACCGTGCCGCTGCCGGCCTTGCTCACGCTCAGGGTGTAGCGGTTGAGCGTGAACGTCGCGGTCACGGCGATCGCCTCGGTCATGGTCACGTCGCAGTTCCCGAGGCCGCCGCACCCGCCGCCCGACCAACCTCCGAAGGTGGAGCCTTCGGCCGCCGCGGCGGCGAGCGTCACCGTCGAGCCTTCGACGTACTCCTGCGAGCAGTCATCGCCGCAGTCGATGCCGCCGGGGTCGGAGACGACCGTTCCCGAGCCGTTGCCGGCAAGCGCGACCGACAGCGAATGGCGGCCCGGAGGGTTGAACGCGGCGACGACGTCCTTGTCCGAGTCCATCACGACCACGCAGGCGTCAAAACCCGAGCACGCCCCCGACCAGCCGCCAAAGACAGCCTCCTCGATCGGGACGGCCGTCAAGGTCACCTCGGTATCGCTCTCGAAGTCGTGATCGCAGTCGGTGTCGCAAGAGATGCCGGGGGGGCTCGATGTGACCGTGCCGCCGGCCGAGCCTTCGAACCCTACTGAAAGCGTGAAATCGACCGGCGCCATGTCTCCCGGTTCGTCCGCGTCCTCGACCGCGTCCGTTTCCGCATCCTCGACAGGTTCTGCATCCGCGTCCTCGTACCCGCCGTCCTCCTCCGCCTCGTCGGGCGCGCTGTCAGAGACCCAGTCGCCGCCCATGTCCTCCACCTGCAGCTCGTCGCTCTCCTGCCCGTCTCCAACCGTGAAGTCGGTGTCGCAGCCGAAGCCGGCAAGACACGCACAAAAAAGAACCAGTAGAACCGGTCCTGTCTCCTGTCTTTTCTTCATGATTTCCTCCCAAGGGCCAACGTGAAAATATTTTGCGCTGCGTTCCGAGCCGAAGGCGAGGAAGGATCCCCTATCCTTGCCGGCAGGGCGCCCGGCACCCGGAAAATGTCACTGCACGAAACGGGAGCATCAGCCCTCAAAGCGAAAAAGGGCGGTTTCCCGTTTAATGTCACGTCATAATGAAAGCATGAGGGCAATGAAAAGGCAAGAAATTTCGGCAGGTTTTTTTTTAAGCCGCATGCATGATACCTCAGAAGGTGACTCAATCCAAGGATGTGGCTCATGCGGCAGGGTGATTCGAACATTCAAATCGGAAGGGGACGGCAGACCGTTGGAAGCAGCAGCGATGAGGAGGCCCGTGTAAATCCAGCCAGGCCTGGCGCTGAGCTGGACATCAAGACGGTCCGGAGAATAACGAACGCTCCGGGTGCCGATTGCATGCTGGCCGGAAACAAGCGTCTCGAAGAGGCCGTTGGCTCGCACTGGAAGACTGGAGTGGGTTGCGCGCGTCTGTTCCCCTCGCTCAACCACACAAATTCACCTGCTCACCCCCTCGGCCAAAGTCTTAAGGATAGACGATCCAAAGGGCCTTTCTGCTTTCAATTCGATCCCGTGGTCCCTCCCGTGAACCTCCCCACTGTCTCCATAATAAAAAATAGACCAAGATCGGGAGCAAAAGTCAATCGAGGAGAACGGCAAGACCTCTGTTTTCAGGAGGTCATAAAAATATGCCGTTTTCTCATCGAAAATCGTGCGCAGCAAAGTCGTCTTTCCAGTCTGTCTCGGGCCAAAAATGAAAAAGCTTTGGTTCCCGGGAAGAGTAAGCAATCTCGAAACCATACTTCTAAAATACGGCGTAATATAGAAGTTGTCAGGCTGAATTTCCGCAGGTGAAAATATTCGTTTCAGGTTTGCCTCCCGGACCGTGGTCAGCCAGGTTTCCAAATATTCCTGGATGGCCTGGTACAGAACAGTTGCATTTCCTGCGTTGCGGAATTTGCCGGCTATTTTAAGAGTTTTTCTTTGCTTACACATTGATGACGAAGGGCTCAGGCTCTATAAACATGTCATGATGAAAATACCTTTGCCCATGGTGGTTCTGATGTGCATTACGGCAATGACTGCCGGGTTCGCCGGCTGCGGGGGCGCGACTGGCGACGATACTGACGGTGACGCTGTCGATGACGTCGTTGTTGAAGACGGTGCGGAAGGCCTTGAGATCGTCGAAGATCCGGACGTTTCCGAAGACGTGGAGACGGACGACGATTCGGCTGTTGATCCAGTTCTTGATGAGCCCGAGGAAGAGATTGTTGAAATCCCCGGCGACCCGGGAGAGCCCGGACCTTTTACCTGGTCCGAGGATGTTGAAGAAGGCGTAGAGGTGGAAGAAGGGATGTTTCCTGCAACCGTGGACCTGACGATCTTCATCCCCGACGGCGACGGCCCGTTCCCCGTGGTTGTATTTACGCACGGGTTCATGCTCGGCCCGGGCGATTACATGTCCTATGGCCGCCACCTGGCCTCCTGGGGCACCATCGCCGTCCTGCCCCAGATGCCGGGAGGCCTGATGCCGCCGAATCACAGGGAGCTCAAGGAGTACCTGGAAAAAATCATCGACTGGATCGAAGAGAACGCCGCGAATCCCGAGGGCCCACTTCTGGGCAAAGCCGACACGGCCAGGCTGGGACTGAGCGGCCATTCCATGGGCGGCAAGATATCGCTGCTGGTGTGCACCGAGGATACGAGGCCCAGGGCTTCGTTCACCGTGGACCCCGTGGACGCGGCCGGGAGCCCCATTGTGATCAACCCCGACGACTACCCGTCGGTCACGCCTGAGCTAATGGACCAGATCATTGTCCCTCTCGGACTGCTGGGTGAAACCGTCAACGGAACATCGTCCGGCCAGGCCTGCGCGCCCGAGGAGGACAACTTTCACCAGTATTACCTGCACGCGGTCAGCCCGGCGCTCGAAATCGAAATCTTAGGCGCAAACCACATGTCCTTTCTCGACAACCCGGACTGCGGCCTGGTGTGCAATGCCTGCCCAAAAGGCACCGACGACCCGGCGATCACGAAAAGGCTGACGCAAAAATACATGGTCGCCTTTTACAACGTCTTTCTCTACGATCTTCCTGAATACATGGCATACCTGACCGGCAGCCCCATGGCCGCCGACAACGCCGCCGGGCTGGTCCTCTATGACAGCAAAAACGGGTTTTAGCAATCTCATGTACTCCCAGGGTGGGGGAGGCTTCAACGTCTCTCCATGCGCGTGACAAGGGTGGATGCCGGAGGACGGCAGGTGCGCGCCCCGGCCCTGGGGTCCGGGCCCGCCACCCCCGAGCGCCCCGGGGAGTGGCGCAA
>JBDRLK010000437.1:0-4573 GCA_043813155.1 Pseudomonadota bacterium
GGCCGACCACAAAAGGATTCGGGTTCATGCCGCCGACGTACTGTGTCCTGATGATGTGTAAGCAGGTTGACAAGTTGATGCCGAAGTTACTTGAACGGTTTAGGCTGATCGCAGCGGAGCAGATTGTCTTTTCGCCGACGATGGGCATGGCCGGGCAGGTGGATATTCTAATGGCTGATTACAAGACAAATGAAATTATCATACTCGATTGGAAAACAAACGCAAAACTGACCGACGAAACAAGCGCCTTTGGAAATATGCTGGCACCGATCGACCACCTGAAGAATCGTCGACGTACATGAGGTTGCCCGTGGCCTTGCCGATATTGATGGCGTCCCGCAGCGCCTCTTTCGCCTCCTTGTATTCCCTGAGCTTGAAATGTGCCTTGCCCAGGAAAAATTTTCCCTGAACAACGTCCCACGAATACTGTTTTTCGATGGCGTATTTTATTCCGGCCTTTATCTTGTCGATGCCCTCCGTCGAACCGAACCTCACGGCATCGATGTATCCCAGAAAGGCCATATTGATGACTTCCAGCTTCTTGAACCCGTATTCCCTGCTCAGCTCATAGGAGAAACGCAGCGACGTAAACGCTTTCTTGTAATTGTTCTGCCTCACGTGGATGTCGCCGATATTGTGAGAATTGATGGCAATTTCATAGGTGAAGTTGTATTCCCTGGCGAGCTCGAGCGCTTTTTCCGAATAGAGGTGAGCCTCGTCCCATTCTCTCAGCATGAAATGGACGAGCGCCCTGCTCTTGTACAATTCGCAAATAACGAACTTGTCGTTCGTGTCGTCTGCCTGCTTCTCCGCCCTGGTGATGTGCTCCATGGCAAGCTCTTTCTTGTTCTGGGCGGCCATGGTCTGCGCCAGCTGCCTCGTGTAGGACTGTTCGGCCGTGCTGTCGCCCGTCTGCCGGCTCAGCTTGACCGCCTCTTCGAGGAAGCCCGCCGCCTGAAGATACTCGCCGTTCTTGACGTGCATCATTCCTATGGCCCCGTAGATGCTTTTTCGAAGCGCAAGGTCGGTGAGCCCCTCGCTCAGCTCCAGCGCCCTCGAGAAGTTTCTCTGGGCGTCGGAGAATTTTCCCGCCACCGTGGCGATTCTTCCAAGCTTCGTCACGGCGAGCACGAGCCGCTTTCGATCCCCGATTTCCTCGGCCAGGTCGGCCGCGAGCTTCATCTTCTCCAATCCCAGCTCGGTTTTCGCAGCGGAAATGGACATGTCGCCGATACGGTCGTAAACATCGAGAAGCTGCTCGAAGTCGGCCGTGGGCGAGGTCCTGATGAGGTCGGCGGCCTTCAGGTATTGCTGGAGAGCCGTTGAATAGTGGTAATCCGCGGCCATCCTGTCCGCGCTTTTCATCAGGTACTCTGTGGCCTTTTTCCTGTTTCCGCTCTCTCTCCAGTGGTGGGCCAGAATGTTGTAGATCTCCTCCATTCTTCCCGAAGGCGAGGCCTCTATCGCCCCGGCCACGTTCTCGTGCAGATTTTTCCTCGACTCGTGGGGGAGGGAATCGTAAACGGTCTCTTTTATGAAATCGTGATTGAAGGAGTACTCCATGAGGGACAGGCGCGTCAGGATGCCGTCGCTCTCGAGCTCTTCCAGCCTCATGGCCAGCTCGTACATCGGGCTTCCGATGACTTCGCTGAGCACGTCCACGTTGAAGCGATTGCCGATCACCGATGCAACCTTCAGGAGGTCCTTGTTGTCATCGGACAGCTTCGCCAGCCTTTCGGCGAATATTCCCTTGAGTGTCTTGGGCAGGCCCACGTCCGCCATGTCCTTGTGATACATGACCTTGCGCTTTTTACCGTGGAAAGCGATGGCGCCCGAAAGCTTCAGGGCCTTGATATATTCTTCCAGGAAGAGCGGATTGCCTCCGCTCTTTGTAATGATTTCGGTCAGGAGCTCCCATGGAATATCGCTGGGATTGCCCAGGGTCTCCATGATGAGCTTCGTGCAGTCCGCATCCGTCAGGGACCCGAGGACGATCTCCTTGAATCTCCCGCCCTTCGCCCATCTCGGAACGAATCCCGTCCGATAGGTGAGCAGAATGAGCACTCTCGACTGCGAAATTTCATTGAGGAGAAAGTCTATGGTCGACTCGCTTTCCTGATCCATGTAACGGATGTTTTCCCACGCGAAAACAGTCAACCTGTCCTGGCTCAGCCGCCGTGCAATTTTTGAGATCACGGATTGTATGAGGGGGTAGAACGTTTCAAGTCCCGAGGATCTTTCCGCCGCCAGTCCCATGAGGGATGCCGTCGCTTCGATCTCCTCCTTGCTGGCCCCCAGCTCGAGCAGCCTCCCGACCTTTTCCAGGGCGCTGCGCTCGGTGTCGTCCTCGGTCATGCCCGTGACCTTCCAGAGTATGGCTGCGAACGATGACAGGGGAATATCCTGCTGCTGAAGACCGCAGGTTGTCTGGTACCAGAATATCTTCGACTTGTGTCGCAGGCGGCTGTGAATTTCCTCGATAAACCTGCTTTTCCCGATACCGGCGTCACCGACAACTCCGGCAATCCTGCCGCTGCTCCTGCTCGTGGCGGCCAGGATTTCGGCGATCTGCTGCAGGCTGTTTTTCCTGTCGATAAATTTTGTCGTGGGATATTTTCGAAGCTTCTCCCGCAGAAGCACGAAGGAGCTGGCTCCCAGGGAAGCATCGTACATGTCGGCCCGCTCGACTTCGAACTTTTCTTCTATGTCTTCGGCCTTGACCGCGGATATGATGATTTTATCCGAATGCTTCTGCGCCGTTTCCCTCGTCTCCAGGATGGCTTTCAGGTAATTCTCGTCTTCTATGGGCTTGCCGGTCTTGTCGACGGACAGCCTCAACGGCTTGATGCAGGCGCTGACGGGAAGGATCCGGCCCTCCCTCTTGCGCAGGTTTCTGGCCACATGCTTTATTTTAGTGGCGCAGCTCATGGCCGCTTCCGTGTCCCTCCCGCTTATTTCGCCCATGCCGAAAAGGGCCACGGCGTACCCCTTTGCCTCGTCCAGTATCCTTCCCCCCTCGTTGTCCACGATCTTGCTTATTTTCAGGAGATTTTTCTCCTTCTGCGAGTCGGATGAGAGGTATTCAATGCTCATGAGAGTGAAATCGTGCTGCTCCACGCTCAGGTCGGGCTTTTCCTCCTTTCTTGCATCCTTGGCCCTGTCCTTTTTTCCATGGACCGGGATGGCCACGTTCGTGATTTCCACGATCGACGAGACCGGAATGGCTTCCGGCGTGAGCTCGGACCGCCCGACGGCTTCTTCCAGGGAGCCGTCGATACCGGTTCCATCGCCGCTTTTGGCCGCGTCCCTGAGGCCCCGCATGAATCCCGATACCGTGCTGCTGCTTACCCTCTTGCCGGTCGTGAAAATAAAGGCGAGAAGCTCTTCGTACAGGCGGCCGGCATTCTGGAACCGCTTCTCCGGATCAGCCTGCATGCATGTCTCGACGATTGACGTGAACTCCCTGGGAACGTGGGGGGCCGTCTCGGAGAGCGGAAGAAGCTCGTGCCTGATGATGCGTTCGATCGTGAGCCGGCCCGTGGGCTGGCGGAACGGGTTTTGGCCGCTGGCCATCTCGTACATGATCACGCCGAGAGAAAATATGTCCGCCCTTGCGTCGACCTTTTCCCCCAGGGCCTGCTCCGGCGCCATGTAGGCAAACTTGCCCTTCACGAACCCATCCGCTTCCCTTGCAATCACGTGCTTGGCAGCCGCGATTCCAAAGTCGGTGATCTTTACCTCTCCCTCGAAAGACACGAGGATGTTCTGGGGGGAAATGTCGCGGTGGACGATCCCGAGCGGCCTCATGTCCGCACCGCGCCTGCGATGGGCGTAGTCGAGGCCCTTGGCAGCCTCGCTCGCTATGAACGTGATGAGCTCGGGCGGCACCGCCATGTTCTTGGCATAGGCATTCCTGATGGTTTCCGAGAGGTTGAGGCCGTACACGTATTCCATGGCAATGAAGTACTCGTTGCGCTCCTGGTCGAGATCGAGGACCTGAACGATATTGGTGTGGTTGAGGTGCATCGCGATTTTCGCTTCATTGATGAACAGATCCACGAACTCGCGGTTTTCCGCAAACTCAGGCAGGATTCTCTTGAGGACCAGTATCTTTTCGAATCCCTCGGCGCCGTACCGTTTCGCTTTATAAACTTCCGCCATTCCGCCCTTGGCTATGAGCTCAATAATCTGATACTTGCCGACAATCGTGGCGGGCTTGAGCGTGGCTGCTTCGACTATGTCTGCGGTAGAATCCATGGACAGCGCGAAAAAAAATCAGGCGGATCGTAAAGCCGCCCCCTATAATATTATAATAGCGATCCGATATTATATCAAAAAGAACTTCATAGCAACAAAATCGAACAAGTAACGAAAAAACTCCTTTGTTCGCCTGGAGGGGTCGGGATCTGGCCAACCGGTGCCTGTGGCTGAGGGGGTGGGGCCAATAGCCAACCGGCGGGGGAGGTGGAGGACGCGGGACCAACAGGCGGCGGTGGTGGAAGGTGTCGGTGCCACCAAAAAAAACGCCCTCCGCAAAAGCCGATGAGAGACGAAACCATAACCCCTCATAATA
>JBDRLK010000438.1:0-4439 GCA_043813155.1 Pseudomonadota bacterium
CTCGTGGGAGACGTGGGCAGGGACCAGATCGTGGAGATCGCAATCTCGTCGGCCAGGAAGCAGAGGCGGTTCCTCTGCTTCGACCTGGTCATGACCGAGTGATACTCGGTCATGACCAGGTCGAAGCTATCAGCTATCAGCCTTGCCGACCACCCCACCCACCCGTACCTCCGGGAGGAGGAGGTGGTGAAGCTGAAAGCCGAGGGCTGATAGCCGAGCCGCAGGCTACGGCTCCGGCTCCGTGTGAACGATCACGTCGGCGGCGTCCGGAAAAATGTCCCTGATCGACGCTTCCACGCCGGAAGCCACGCCGTGGGCGTCATCGAGCGCGAGGTCCTCGCTTACGACGACGTGGCAGCTGATCACGGTCCCCTCGGGGACATCATGAATGAAGATATCGTGCAGGCCCTTGATTCTCTCGTCCTTCATGACATGGTTTTTAAGGAGACGGAGCCTGGCGTGGGGAAGGGGTGACTTTTTTCCGTTCCCGATGTCCCCTCGCTGCGCTGGTTCAAGGTGGGTCTCGAAGTGATTGACCTGCGGCATCTTTTCTTTCAGCCCTTCCTCGAGCTCGTCCATCAGAGCATGCGCCTCCTTCAGGGAGAGGCCCGGGTCCAGCCTGACGTGCACGCTCAGGAACGTCTCGCCGCTTTCTCCGTCCTGGTAGCTGCGGATATTGTGAAGGTCCTTGATCCTGGGGCAGCATTTCCTGGCCACGGCGCGCACCGAGTCGGCGAAGCTCTCTCCGTCGCTGGACGGGTGGAAGTGGACCAGGACATCGCTTTCAGGGACGATCTTTCGCACGCCCGCTTCAATGGTTTCGGCAAGCTCGTGGCTCTCGTCAAGCGACATGAGCCGTTCGGCGGAAACGGTGATGTCGATAAACGTGGATGCTCCGGAGCGCCGCAGCCTGACCTGGTCCACGCTCGCGATGCCGGGAAAGGTGTTGAGGTTCCGCGTTATCTGCTCGGCCAGCCCTTTCGGCGCCCTGTCGAGCAGCTCGCCGGCAGCCCTCATGCCGAGCCTGTAGCTCGCGACCGTGATGAGCAGAGCAACGCCGACGGCGGCCACGGGGTCGAGCGCCGGGATTCCGAGCCTGACGCCGGCCAGTCCCGCGATGACCACGATGGACGACAGGATGTCGGAGGTGTAATGAAGCGCGTCGGCCTCGAGGGCCTGGGACGAGTATTTTTTTGCCGCGCGCCTGAGCACGCGCGAGATCAGGATATCGAGAACAACGGACACGCCCATGACGGCAAAAGCCCAGAAGCCGGCCGTGACGGTGACCTCCTTTCCTGAGAGCCTGCTGAGCGCCTCGTGGACGATCCAGGCGCACGTGGCGAAAAGGAGCAGCGCCTGGGCCAGGGCCGAGAGGTTTTCGATCTTTCCATGGCCGTAAGGATGCGTTTGATCGGGCGGCCGGGAGGAAAAGCGAACCGCGAGGAAGGTGAGAAGCGCGGCGCACAGGTCCAGCAGGGAATGAAGCGCCTCCGAGAGGATGCCCAGGCTGCCGGTCATGATTCCGACGGCGAGCTTGATGCCCGTGAGGATGATCCCGACCAGTACCGAGTACAGGGCCACCCTTGTTTTTTCTTTGCCCTTGTCCATCTGCGTTAACCCGCGGCCGCCGGTTTCATGAGAGTATATGGTTTTTTTTCCCCGGAAGGCAAGTATGTGCGGCGCGTGCGGAAATTTTATGTTACAGTGCAGGTTAAAAATAAAGAACAGGGCGGGCTCCACCGCGCCCGCAGCCATAAAGGAAAAGCAATGGGAAAAAGAGTCGCCGCGCTTATTTTTATCTACATGGGGTGCACGGCCGCCTGGTTCATTCTCGGCTCGTCCGTCCTGTACAGGACGAAGTTTTCCGACATGGACCTGGAACACAAGGTCAAGAGGCTGTGGGGCGGGGAGCACCAGCAGCGGGCGCCCGAGGCGTTCTACACGGTGAAGAAGTCAAAGCAGGAAGAGGAGACAAAGGATGATGGCAGCACGACGGTCAAGACCACCTATTACGAGGAGGACCTGCGCATACCCCTGGTCAAGTCCGATCTCGACGTGAAGCTCTCTTACGAGCCGCGCAAAAAGGGGCTGTTGTGGTACAGCACCTACAGGGTGATTCTCGGCGCGCGCTACGCCTTTAAAAACACCAGCGACGCGAAACAGGACGTCCATTTTTCTTTTCGGTTTCCCTCGTCGGACGCCCAGTACGACGATTTCCAGCTGCGGGGAAAGGGCAGGGACATCAACTACGACAGCAGGCAGGGCCAGGTGACGTTCTCCGAGGAGCTCGACGCGGGAAAGGAATTCGAGTTCTATGTTTCCTATGGCTCGCGGGGCCTTGGCCAGTGGCACTACAGCTTCACGCCAACGGGCACGCAGGACTATTACCGTGACAGCAATTACAGCAGCGACAGCGTGACGGAGGTGCAGAACTTCAGCCTCGTCATGGAGACCGATTTCGACAGGATCGACTTTCCCGAGGGGTCCATGTCCCCCCAGAAAAAAACGAAGACCGACGCGGGGTGGAAGCTGGAGTGGACATACAACACGCTGGTGACGGGCCTCAACATCGGCATGCAGCTTCCCGAGGAGCTGAACCCGGGCCCCCTGGTCAGCAGGATCACCTTTTTCGCGCCCCTGTCGCTGCTTTTCTTTCTCTTCATTCTCTTTATCGTCAGCGTGCTGAAAAAGGTCGACCTGCACCCCATGCACTACTTTTTCCTGTCGGCGAGCTTTTTCGCCTTCCACCTGCTCTTCGCCTACCTCGTGGACCACGCGGAAGTGCACTATGCCTTTGCCATTTCCGCGGTGGCCTCGATCTTCCTGGTCATCTCCTATATCAGGATCGTCACCGGCCCGCGCTTTGCCTTCGTGGAGACAGGCCTGCTGCAGCTCCTCTACCTGGTCCTTTTTTCCTACACTCACTTTTTCAAGGGCTACACGGGCCTGATCGTGGCGGTCTTCTCCGTGGTCACGCTCTTTTTCGTGATGCAGCTCACGGCCAGGGTGAAGTGGGGCGAGGTGTTTTCAGGCGGCAGCCGGAAGCCGGAGGGCGGGAGCCGGAATTATCCGCAGGCTTCCGACGCGGGCAAGCAGCAGGCCGACCCGTCGCCGCAGCATTCCGAGCAAACCGGGTCCCACCCGGGGGGGCACGGGTCTTCAGCTGAAAAGCAATAGCCCTATAGTTACGGCCCCGTCCCCGGCACGCAGTAGGTCTCGGGGGTCATGGGCAGGCTTCTGCAGATGTAGCCTTCATCCATGCGGCACTCGTCGTCGCCCGAGCACCTGCGCAGGCACAGCGTGTCGAACATGACATCCACGCAGTCGGCCTCGGGGCCGCACGCGTCGCTCGACCAGCAGTGCGCCGTGCAGTACCCGCCCGGGAACCTGACGTACCCGCCCAGGTCGACCATGCAGTAGCGCTCCTCCGATGGAACCCCGAAGCAGTCCTCCGGCGTTTCGCACCCGTCGCCGGTCATGCCTTCGATATGCGTGCCCATGCAGTCGAACCAGCAGCTGCCTCCCCAGTCATCCCACATGCCCGTGCAGCGGCTTCCGTCGGGGCAGCGGCGGCGACACTCGCCGCAGTTGCGCTCGTTGACGGGCCGGCACTCGCCGCCGCAGCACAGGTTGTACACGCCCCACCCCTCGTCCGGGTACATGCAGGCCTCGAAGTTCAAGCCGGGATCGTCCGTGCCCCAGGGGCAATAGCCCCCGCACCCTCCGCAGTTGTACGGGTCCCACATCGTGTCCACGCACTCGCCCCAGCAGCACTCGAGCGGCTCGGGGCATGCTATGGAGTCGCAGGGGTCGCCCGGCCAGCACATGAAGTCCCAGCACGCGCTGCCCGTCGGGCAGATATTGCCGCATCCGCCGCAGTGGTTTGGGTCGGTGCGAAGATCCACGCACATGTCCCAGCACTGTGTGAGGCCCGGCGGGCAGGGCATGGCGTCGGTCCAGTCTGTCCAATCGGTGTAGGGATCGGTCCACGGGTCCCAGGCCGGGTCGGGCGGCGGATCATAGTAGGG
Source organism: Pseudomonadota bacterium (assembly GCA_043813155.1). GTDB lineage: Bacteria > Myxococcota_A > Polyangia > DRWM01 > DRWM01 > JBDRLK01. The sequence continues at coordinate 4,029 of JBDRLK010000438.1, forward strand.
GTCCGTCCACGGGTCCCAGACCGGGTCGGGCGGCGGATCATAGTAAGGGTCTGACCAGGGGTCTGACCAGGGGTCCCACATCGGGTCGCCGGTTTCCGAGAAAGGGTCCTCAAGCGGGTCCGGCCTCGCGTCCCCCTCCAGGCCCGCGCTCTGGTAGCAGGACCACACCAGCAGGCATATGGACGGTAAAAGAAAACGTTTCATGCTTGTTGTCTCCTTCGCCGCCTATTATATCACATCTTGGGAGGCGGGCAAGGAAAAGGGAAGCAAACTAAGGGCTCGCGAAATAATAACTTCCCATTTTGAGGCGTATTTCTAACATTATGTTTACCAAGCTTCTTCTGGGCGCCGAGGCGCCCGGCTGGCAAGGCGCGGGGTCCCCGTCACGACGGAGGCATAGTCGTTCTATGT
>JBDRLK010000439.1:0-2568 GCA_043813155.1 Pseudomonadota bacterium
ACATAGAACGACTATGCCTCCGTCGTGACGGGGACCCCGCGCCTTGCCAGCCGGGCGCCTCGGCGCCCAGAAGAAGCTTGGTAAACATAATGTTAGAAATACGCCTCAAAATGGGAAGTTATTATTTCGCGAGCCCTTAGGCGTAGCTTTTGGTTTTTATTAGAAGGATTATGGAACAGCCCTGATCGCTCGGCTACCAGCTTTCAGCTTTCAGCAATCAGCATTCAGCCAGAATCCTTAAGCTGAAAGCTGATCGCTGACCGCTTTTTGGCTGCGGTCGAAGGCCGCGCTTTGTTGGATACCAGGTATTTATCGGATGGATAACAGTGAATTCTATCGTTTGAAAATAAGGGCGAGTATCCGATCCAGCTCATCGAGATCCCTGTAATATAGTTCAAGTTTTCCCCTGCCTGATCTCGAATGCCTGACCTCTACTCTTGATCCGAGCTTCCGCTGAAGCCTGGTCGCAAGATCTCTGATCTCGGGAGAGGCTCCGGCCTTGCGGGAGAGAGGGGCGGGCGCTTCCTCGGATGCCGAAAGACGCGCTGCCAGCTTCTCGGTTTCCCTGACGCTCAGGCCCTTGCCGGCAATATCCATGGCCACTTTGATCTTCAGCTTGTCTTTTTCTATTCTCAGGACCGCTCTTCCGTGACCTTCCGTCAGCTTTCCCGCCCGTATCATTTCCTGCACGGCAACAGGCAGTCTCAGCAGACCGAGGAGATTGGTCAGGGTGGAGCGTTTTTTCCCTATCCTGGAGGCCAGCTCGTCGTGCGTATAGCCGTGCTCATTGATAAGGCTTTTAACGGCTTCCGCCTCCTCCATGGCGTTCAGGTCTTCGCGCTGCACATTTTCGATCAGGTTTATTTCCGCCGCCTGTTTTTCCGACAGCTGTCTTATGATTACCGGGATCTCCAGAAGCCCGGCTTCCTGAGCCGCGCGCCATCGCCTCTCGCCTGCCACGATTTCGTAGCGTCCCACCCTGTGGGGCCTGACAATGACGGGCTGAAGAACGCCATGCTCTTTCATGGATTGTGCCAGCTCGGACAGTGCTTCCTTTGAAAAGGTCTGCCTCGTCTGGTTCGGATTTCGAATAAGCTGGGTCACGGGAACCATGGTGGAGGAGCCTGTCTCCCCCGGCGGTTTATCGCCAAGGATTTCGGGCAGGATGGACCCCAATCCCCTCCCAAGGGCCTTTTTCCCCTGCTTGCCTTTCCGGCTGCTGCTCACGCGAACTCCTTCCCGATCAGCTCCCTGGCCAGGGCAATATACTGCAGGGCTCCTCTCGATTGTGCGTCGTACAGGATGATCGGCCGGCCGTGTGAAGGCGCCTCCGCAAGACGGACGGTTCGTGAAATGACTGTTTCAAAAACAAGTGGTCCAAAATGATCGCGGACGTCCTTCTCGACCTGTTTCGAAATATTGTATCGTATGTCGTGCATGGTTAGCAATATGCCTTCAATTTTCAAATCGGGATTCAGCTTCTGCCTTATCCTGTCGGTCGTGTCGAGCAGGGCCCCGAGCCCTTCGAGAGCCATGTATTCGCACTGGATCGGGATCAGGACCGAGTCCGACGCCACGAGGGTGTTGATGGTCAGCAGGCCCAGGCTGGGAGGGGAATCGATAACGATGTAGTCGTACTCGTGCCTGACCCGGTTTACGGCCTTGCTGAAGATGTATTCTCTTTTTCGCTCGCTCATCAGCTCGAATTCCGCACCTATCAGGTCCCTGGATGAAGGAAGGATATACAGAAAATCCAGCTGCGTCGGCATGATGATGTCGTGTATCCGGGCTGAATCTCCGGCGAACAATTCATAAATCGAGATATTCCGGTTGTCTGCGATCTCCCTGAGCCCCGAGGTGGCGTTCGCCTGCGGGTCGATGTCGACGATGAGCGTTTTCTGCTCGGCCGCGGCCAGGGACGCCGCGACGTTGACGGCCGTGGTGGTTTTCCCTACACCACCTTTCTGATTGGCTATCGCTATGATTCTAGCCACGAAATTCAATATGTACCACTGGTCCATGGGTGTCAAGGGTCAAGCGGAATGGGGCACTGATTGATCGGTGACCGCCCGGATCAGCTGAAAAAAGCCGCGGAATTCCTTGGCGTCTCTTTTTTGACACCCTGTAGCATAAGGTATAGAATGGTAGTTAGATGTATTACCTTTCGATAACCATGAAACCAAGGAGACGCAATGAGAATCTCAAGACCACTCGTTGACGACGTTCCTAATGAGGCAGGGGAGAAGACGGAGATGGTCGCGGATTATGCAAGAATTCTGAGTGATTCCTACCTGAGGTGGGCCAATGCCGGCAAGGAAGAGGAAATCGACACTTCCGGCATCTGGGAGGAATTGAATGGATGAGCTGAGAAACATGCTTGGAGAGTATTTTTTCTCCAGGGAGAAGGATAAACAAGCCGGAGCAGGCAAGGAGGAGGGAAAAATGAAGTACCCGAGAAGATATCAGTCGATTACCGAATTCGAGAGGGAGGAGCTTCAGTCATACAAGATCAGCTGGAGCATTGATGACTTTTTCGATGAAGTGTTCCTTTCGGGCGAAATGGACCTC
>JBDRLK010000440.1:0-4219 GCA_043813155.1 Pseudomonadota bacterium
ACATAGAACGACTATGCCTCCGTCGTGACGGGGACCCCGCGCCTTGCCAGCCGGGCGCCTCGGCGCCCAGAAGAAGCTTGGTAAACATAATGTTAGAAATACGCCTCAAAATGGGAAGTTATTATTTCGCGAGCCCTTAGCAGCTCGAGCGCGTCCCGAGCCCTCAGGTAATACGTCATCGGATATACCGGCCTGCATCGTCGATTTTATACTACTCTTCACGGTAACGATAAATATCGGATACCCCGTAAAAATCGGTAAAAATAAGTTGACATTTCAAGCCACAAAATTTATACAACTATGACTTTTATTTCAGCGTCTGCATTGACGATATGGGGCCTAATGATCGGAAAATCATCAAGAGGAAAACAATGTCAGCAGCAACAATCGATACGAGCAAGGTGGGCGATATCATCAGGAAATGCGGGGCGGACAGGTCCGAGCTCATCAATATACTTCACGACATCCAGGAGGAGTACAACTGGCTCCCGGCGGAAGCGCTGAAGATGGTTGCAAAAGAGCTCGGCATGGGCGATATCGAAGTCCTGGGCGTGGCTTCCTTTTACAGGTCATTCTCCCTCAAGCCCAGGGGCAGGCACATCGTCGACGTGTGCCTCGGCACGGCCTGCCACGTCAGGGGGGCGCCAAGGATACTCGAGGAGATCGAGCGGCAGCTCGCCGTCAAGTCGGGCGAGACAACGAAGGACAGCAACTTCACCCTGGAGACCGTCAACTGCGTGGGAGCCTGCGCCCTGGGTCCGATCATCATCATCGACAAGGAATATCACGGCCAGATGAAAGCCGATAAGACGGGAAGGCTGATCAAGAGGATGAAGAAGCAAACCGCGAAGACCAACTAGAACATGTTTCAATGAATACCTGTTATTTCCAAACGTGGGTAGGGGCGGCTTTAGCCGCCCGGGAAGAAAATGCTTACGGGAGCCTGAAGAGGCTGTGTCGCAATTGCAGCTGCGCCCCCTCGGGGCGCCACATACAGGCACGCCAAGGGCGTGCAGCACCACTATGTTGCATGACACCCGTCGGTCCTAGGGGTTGCGACACAGCCTCTAAAGGCTCCCCTGCCCGGGGTATGGTTGAGCCTGTTGCCGTATATTTTGGAGGGTCCTGATGATACCAGTAGACGTTAAATGCCCGCACTGCGGCAAGTCCCTGATGGACGAGGAGCACAGGATCAACGATGCGCCGAGCATCGGCCTGGTCATCGTGGGGAAGGAGAAAATGGGGTGGCTGCGGCTCAGCTCGCTGTACGGAAGCTACAACATCGACTCCGAGTTCCCGACAAGGGAGAAAGAAATCTACCTTTTCTACTGCCCTCACTGCAGCAGGAGCCTGGCGGGCCCCCGCGTGTGCAAGGCCTGCGAGGCGCCCATGGTTCCCCTGGAGTTCGTGGCGGGCGGGGTCGTGCAGTTCTGCTCGAGGCGCGGGTGCCGCAAGCATCTCGTGGAGTTCGAGGACCTGGACGCGGAGATGAGCGCGTTTTATTCGCATTATTCAACCTTCTTCAAGGGAAATTAACCAGGCTGCAGCCGCACGCCCCTGGCGTGCAACCGGGATAAAAACAAATGGAAGTCATAAAATCCGCGCAGGACATCGCGAAAATCAAAACCAAGATCGTTGAATCCAGAAAGCCCGAAAAGCCGTGCATCACGATCTGCAACGGGACGGGCTGCCATGCCTACGGCTGTCACAAGGTGACGGACGCCTTCAGGGAGCAGCTCAGGGAGCGCAGCCTCGACGGAAAGATCGATTTGCGGGCAACAGGATGCCACGGGTTCTGCGAGAGGGGGCCCATCGTGGTCCTGCAGCCCGATGGCCTCTTCTACCAGCGCGTCGGGCTTGACGACGTGAACAGGATTCTTGACGAAACAGTCGAGAACAACAGGATCATCGAGGACCTGCTGTACGTGGACCCCAACACGGGAGAGAGGATCAAGCTGGAGAAGGACGTTCCCTTCTACAAGAAGCAGAACAGGCTCATCTTCGGCAGCAACGGCCTCATCGAGCCCACGAGCATAGAAGATTACGTGGCCATCGGCGGGTACGGGGCCCTGGGCAAGGCCCTGGCGAAAATGAGCAGCACCCAGATCATCCAGGAGGTCATCGACGCCGGGCTGAGGGGACGCGGCGGGGCCGGCTTCCCCACGGGATTCAAGTGGAGATTCACGAAGAAGGCCGAGGGTGACGTGAAATACATCATCTGCAACGCCGACGAGGGCGACCCGGGCGCGTACATGGACAGGAGCCTTCTCGAGGGCAACCCTCACAGCGTTCTCGAGGGAATGATCATCGGCGGATTCGCCATCGGGGCCACGGCGGGCACCATCTACGTGAGGCAGGAATACCCGCTCGCGGTGGCCAACGCCACACTGGCCATCGAGCAGGCCCTCGAGGCCGGGCTGCTGGGTGAGAACATTCTCGGGACAGGGTTCAATTTCGATATTCACATCAGCAAGGGCGCGGGCGCCTTTGTCTCGGGCGAGGAAACGGGCCTGATCGCCTCGATCGAGGGCCGCCGCGGCGAGCCGCGCCAGAGGCCGCCCTTCCCTGCCGTCAAGGGCCTCTGGGGCAAGCCCACCAACATCAACAACGTGGAGACCTGGGCCAACATTCCAGTGATCATCAACAAGGGCGCGAAGTGGTTCGCGGACATCGGCACGGAGCACAGCAAGGGAACGAAGATCTTTTCCCTCGTCGGCAAGATCAACAACACGGGCCTGGTCGAGGTCCCCATGGGCATGAAGCTGCGGGAAATCGTCTATGACATAGGCGGCGGCATCCCCGGCGGCAAGCAGTTCAAGGCCGTGCAGACCGGCGGGCCCTCGGGCGGCTGCATCCCCAAGGAGCTGCTGGACATGCCCGTGGACTTCGAAAAGCTCACCGAGGCCGGGTCCATGATGGGCTCGGGCGGCATGATCGTGATGGACGAGGACACCTGCATGGTCGACATAGCCCGCTACTTCCTCACCTTCCTGCTGGACGAATCGTGCGGCAAGTGCTTCTCATGCCGCGTGGGCATCGACCGCATGCTCGAGCTCGTGACGCAGATATGCGAGGGGAAGGGCACGGACGGGCACATCGGGCTTCTCGAGGACGTGGCCGAGACGGTCCGCATCTCGTCCATGTGCGGCCTCGGGCAGACGGCGGCCAACCCCGTGCTCTCGACGCTCAGGTACTTCAAATCAGAGTACGACGCCCACGTGAAAGACAGGAAATGCCCGGCCGGCGTGTGCAAGGCCTTGATCACGTACAGGGTCGACCCCGACAAGTGCGACGGGTGCTACCTGTGCTTCAAGCAGTGCCCCGAGAAGGCGATCGCGGGCGAAAAGAAGAAAGTTCATACGATTGACGCTGAAAAATGCACGCGCTGCGGCATCTGCAGCGACGTGTGCAAGCAGGATGCCGTCATAGTATTTTGACACTTTGGCCTTCCTTTTAAGGAGAAAACTAAATGGCAGAATACGTAACACTGACCATAGACGGCGCCGACTTGCGCGCGCCAAAGGGAACGAGCGTGCTCGACGCCGCGCTCGATTACGGCATCTGCATACCCAACCTGTGCCACGTGCGGGGGCTGACGCCCATCGGCTCGTGCCGGCTGTGCATCGTGGAGCTGGTGTCGGGCAGCAAGTCGAGGTTCACCTCTTCCTGCACCCTGGAGGTCCAGGAGGGCATGACCATCAAGGCCCACTCGCCGGAAGTCATGAAGGCAAGAAGGGTCGTGGCCGAGATGCTCGTGGCCGAAGCGCCGAACTCCAGGGCCATCCAGGACATCGCCCTGCGCTGCGGCGTCAAGAAGGTGCGCTTTTCCTGGAGGAACGAGAAGTGCATACTCTGCGGAAGGTGCGTGCGCGTGTGCAGGGAAGCCTGGCAGGCGGGCGCTCTCGGCTTCGTCGGCCGCGGCAAGAGCCGCCGCGTGGCCCTGCCCTTTGACGTAAGGCCTGACATCTGCAAGCGCTGCTGGTCGTGCTCGGAGCAGTGCCCCATGACCATCACGCCCTGCCCCGGCCCCATGGAAAAAGGCCGGGAAAAGCTGTGCGGCCAATGCGAATCGCAGCTCACCATGTGCGAGAACATCGAGGACACATGCGTGTGGTGCAAGCTGGGTGAAGGGTTCAAGTGCGTGAGGCACTTTCCCATGGGCACATAAACCGTAACGAACGTAGTGCGGCCCTTTGGGGCCGCTGAATACATTTGCACA
>JBDRLK010000441.1:0-2517 GCA_043813155.1 Pseudomonadota bacterium
ACATAGAACGACTATGCCTCCGTCGTGACGGGGACCCCGCGCCTTGCCAGCCGGGCGCCTCGGCGCCCAGAAGAAGCTTGGTAAACATAATGTTAGAAATACGCCTCAAAATGGGAAGTTATTATTTCGCGAGCCCTAAGGGCTAAAGCTCGCCCAGGTCGAAGAGGATTTCGAGCGACATGGCCACTTCATAATATGCGAAATACCCGGTTTCCAGCATGGCCTTCATGAGCCCGGCGAACTCCTTCTTCTTTCCATCCTTCAGCATGTTGAAGGCGTGATAAAAATCCAACTCGATAGTCTCGCCCTTGGTGGTCGCGCTCTTCTTCACTTCATCGTAGGTCAGCCGGTTGTTGTAGTAACCTGCAAGCTTCTCGATCCACTCATCGCCTTTTGCCATGGCAAGGACCTGCTGCGGAGTGGGGTCCTCCTCGGCATCCAGGTACTTGGCGAGCGCAATGTACCACAGGGAGAAGTAGATCTTCCATTTCTTCGAGATCGCCGAATCCGTGTAGGCAAGATGATACAGCTCCCTCATCAGGTCCATGTCCCGGGCCCCGGCAATGAACGAAAGGATGCCCGCATAGGTGCTGTCGTTCTCGGACAGCGACGCGGCCATTTTAAACGATGCAACGGCCTCTTTTTTATTTCCGAGCCTGTATTCAAGCTCGCCCTCGATGCTGTGCAGTTTTCCGACGAAATCCAGGGAAATGTACGGAATCAACCCCTTTGCGATCTTGAGCGCGTCGGTATAGTATCGCAGCGCCTCTTTCTGCTTGCCGCCGATCCTGGAGGCATCGCCCATTTTCTTGAAGATCAGAAGCTTGAAATAGTGCGTCTCCATCTGCGAAGGATGGTGGATGTCCAGGGCATCGGAGAGAACGGACAGGGCCTTGTCCGCCTCCCCCTTGAAAATATAAATCGTGCCGAGCGTCAGCAGGCTCTCGGCGTCCTTCGACTGGTAGCCGGCCTGCTGCAGGTGCTTGACCGAATCATCGATGTTGCCCGTGTAGAACTCGACGAGCCCGCGCTGCTTGACGATCTCGCCCCACTCGATGGGGGCCTTCGTGTCCGGCCACCTGCTCTCGAAGGCCTGGTAGGCCTTCTCGAGCTTGCCGAGCAGCATCAAGGCAGCCGTGTTATCCTCTTTTTCCACGACCTCGTCGAGCCATCTTTTGTACAGCGTGATCAGCCTGACATAGATTTCCGAGTTCTTGTCGTTCAGGCCCCGCGCTACGTTGAGGTATTCCTCCGCCCCTTCAAGGTCATTGCGTTTCTGATAGAGCCCGGCAAGGCACATGGGGAAACGCCAGTCTTCGGGGTCCTTTTTCCATCCCTTGTAGCAGCTCCACAGGGCTTCCTCGTCATCGTCGGGCATAAAGACGCCCGAGAGCTTGAGGTAGGCCTCCGTCTCCCCCGGGCTGCCCGCAATGTCTTCCAGGATTTCCACGAGCTTCGGGTCATACCCCCTCTTGCCCCTGTACTTCTCGATATCGGCAAGGGCGCCGGCCGGCCTCCCCATCCTCGTGTAAAGCCGCACGAGATCGTAGCTGGTTTTCTCGATCATCGTGTTCATGTAGTAATACTTCATGTAGACGTTGCCCAGCTGCATGCCCTTGACCGCGTAAGTGTCGAGCAGGTCCGTGAAATCCTTGTGGCGGCTGCGATAGAGCTCGACCAGGCGGGTCGTGACCACCGGAACGGGGACGCCCCGGGAAACCTCTTCGTAAACCTCGATGACCTGGTAAATCCTTTCCATGTCGTCATCGAGGCTGTCGCGCGCCTCATCGATCCACTTCGTGAGCGTGTCAAACTTCTTCTGCAGGTCGTCGTCATCGCCGTGCTTGTTCATGAGCACGAGCATGCCGATCATGACCTTGGCCTCGTCTCCAAGCGGAGAGTAGGTCGCTACAGTCCACTCGGCCATCTTTTCGACTTCCGCCGTCACTTCGCCGGTGAGTATCTCCTCGGGGCTGTAGCATCTGAGTATCGTGGAAAAACACTTGTAGGCCTCGGCATTGTTGCCTTCCCCGGCGACCTTTTCATGCTTCTTGAAGAGGACGGCGGCAAGCTTCCGCCTGAATTCGTCGTAGGCAGAGGAACCGGAGTCCATGTCGCGGAAACGCCTGAGGGATTCCTCCAGGTTTTCCGCGCTCACTTCCGGCGGCAGGGGTATCGACGGGATAGGGCTTTCCCCGGCCTGCACGGCCACCGTTGTCTTCCCCTTGCCCGAGGAACAGGCGGGAGCGAAGGCCACGGCCGCAAGCAGCGGTAAAAATACAAGGTACTTCATGGTTTAATTAAGGACAACTTTCTTTATCACCAATTTGGATACCAAGTTCAAGCAAAAATAAAAAAATAAAACAATTGAAAACAAATGATATTTTGTTGGATAATACATTCAGCTTTAGGCCATCAGCTTTCAGCTCTCAGCTTAAGGGCCCGTGAAGAAATAAGTTGATCAAAACGAGGGCGCATCCGCCGAGGCAGATCGCGAGCGCGCCCGGAGCGACCGAC
>JBDRLK010000442.1:0-2489 GCA_043813155.1 Pseudomonadota bacterium
ACATAGAACGACTATGCCTCCGTCGTGACGGGGACCCCGCGCCTTGCCAGCCGGGCGCCTCGGCGCCCAGAAGAAGCTTGGTAAACATAATGTTAGAAATACGCCTCAAAATGGGAAGTTATTATTTCGCGAGCCCTAAGCCTGGGAGGTGCGGCTCAGGCGGATGTTCATCCTGGTCGCGACACTGGCGAAAAGGTGGTAGATGACCGGGACGACCACGAGCGTCAGCAGCGTGGAGGTGATAAGGCCTCCGATAACGGCCAGCGCTATGGGCGAGCGGGTTTCCGACCCCTCGCTGCGGTCCAGGGCCATGGGCAGCATGCCGATGACGGTCGTGGCCACGGTGATGAAAATGGGCCTCAGCCTCACCTTGGCGCCTTCGATTATGGCCTCGGTGAAGTGCATGCCCTCCCTGCGCAGCTGGTTGATGTAATCGATCATCACGATGCCGTTGTTCACGGCTATGCCGATGAGCACAATGACGCCGAGCCCCGACGGAAGATTGAACCTGGTCCCGGTAAAGTAAAGAAGCAGGAAAACGCCGATCAGGCACAGGGGCACGGTGAACATGATGATGAAAGGCTGGCTGAAGCTCTCGAACTGTGCGGCCATGACCATGTAGATCAGGATGATGGCCAGGATCATGGCATAGGCCATGAACATGAAATACTCCTGCATCCTCTCGTATTCTCCGCCGAACTCCGTGAAGTATCCTTCGGGAAAGCCATTGCGGATTTCCTTGAGCTTGTCTTTCACGTCGGCGATGACGCTTCCCAGGTCTCTATCTATACCGGTGTTCGCGTCGATGATGGCCAGCCGCATCTGGTTCTGCCTGTCGATCCTGACCGGTCCGATGGTCCGCGTGACGTCGGCAATGTCGCCGAGCTTGACAAAGCCTTTAAGCGGCGTGCGGATCGGGATGGCGCGGATGTCCTCGACGCTTTCGCGCTGATCGTCATTGAACCTGACCCGGATGTCGAACTCCTCGCCGCCCTCCCTGAGCTGCGAGGCGATCGTCCCCTGCATGGCGCTCTGGACTTCCATGGAAATCTGGCCGACCGTGAGCCCCAGGGCCCCGGCCTTTTCCCTGTCGATCTGGATGCTGATCTCGGGCAGCCCTTCCCTCATGGACGTTTCTATGTCCTTGACGCCCTTGACCTCGCCGATTGCCTTTGCAATCCTTTCGGAAATTTTCTTGAGCTCATCAAGGTCGTCGCCGAACAGCTTGATGGAAACCGCTTTTTCCGTTCCCATGCCGACCATCTGGGCGTTCATGTCCGGAAATACATAATCAACGCCATCGAGCTTCGGAAGCCGCTGCCGTATTTCTTCCACGACCTGATCCGAATTCCTGATCCTCTCCATCTTGTCCGTGAGCTTCACCCCGAAGGACGCGGCGTTCACGCCGGCCTCCATGGTCCCCATGGCAACGTCGTACCTCGAGGACTCGCTCAGCCCTCCCCACACGCCGTAATTCACGATTTCCGGGATATCCTGGACGATGTCCTCCATGTAAGACGAGGCCTTCTTTGTCTCCGACAGAGAGGAGCCCACGGGCAGGTTGATCGACAGGTTGAAGAACGGCTGATCGGATTTTGGCAGAAACTCCGTGCCCAGGAGCGATATGAGCCAGCCGCTTGCCCCGAACAGGATGATGAAGAGGAAGATTATCATTGCGCGATGGCGCAAAGACCAGCGCAGCACCGGGTCATAGGCTCTCTTGAGCGTCTCAGTGATCTTGCCTTCCAGCCATCGGCCCGTGCGCCGCAGCGCCCTGAAGAGCATAAAGCCCCTTTTCCCGCCCGCGGCCAACGTGCTCTGCCTGGTCTCCCTGAAGAAGACGGACGCGAGCATGGGAACGATGGTCAGGGCCACGAAAAGCGAGCCGAGCAGCGAAAACGCAACAGTCGAGGCCAGGGCCTTGGCGATCTGGCCTGGAATCCCCTCGGCGAACATCATGGGAACAAAGACCACGACCGTGGTGAGCGTGGAGGCGACAATGGCGCTCTGCACCTCTTTGGCGCCGAGGATCGCCGCCTGTACCCTGCCTTTCCCCGCCTCCAGGTGCCTGTAGATGTTTTCGATCACCACCACGGCATTGTCCACGAGCATGCCCACCCCCAGGGCAAAGCCTCCAAGCGTCATGAGGTTAAGGGTGTAGCCGATGAAGTAGATGGGGATAAAGGCGGCCAGGACGGACAGCGGGATGGCAATGCCGATGGCGATGGTGGGCCTCACGTCCCACAGGAAGAGGAAGATCATGATGACTGCAAGAAGGCCGCCGAACACGGCGGTGATGCTGGTGCGGGACGTTATCTTGCTGACGATCTCGCCCTGGTCGAAAAACTCATGGAACACAATGCCCTCGGGCAGGATCTCTTCCACTTCCTTGAGGCCGGCTTTCACGGCCTTGCTGACCTTGAGCGGGTTGGCGCCGGACTGCTTGCTTACAATCAGCATGATCCCCTCCCCTCCCGCGATCTTGGAAA
>JBDRLK010000443.1:0-8593 GCA_043813155.1 Pseudomonadota bacterium
ATGGCGCATAGAGCATAGCGGACAGGTGCGAACATGAAGGAAGGTAAAATAGAATTTGCCGCAGGCGGCTTCAATTGCGTTCTGGTCTGGAGCGACAGGGGCCTGCGGAGTTTCGAGTTCAGGAGGAGAGAGAGCGGCAAGGCCGGCACGGGCGTGAAAAAAGGGGATGCTCGGGGCCGCGGCCTGCCGCGGTTCGTGACTGAAGCAATGGCGCTGCTGCGCGATTATTTCTCGTCGAGGAGAACGGATTTTTCAAGCCTGCCCCTGGACATGGACGGTTGCAGCGACTTCCGGCTCCGGGTTTATCGCGCGGCCGGGAAGATCCCCTACGGCAGGACGTCATCCTACGAAAAGATAGCCGCTGATGCCGGGAGCCCGGGAGCCTCCCGGGCCGTCGGCATGGCCATGAAGCGAAACAGGCTGCCCATTGTCATTCCCTGCCACAGGGTTGTTCGCAAGGACGGGAGCCCCGGGGGTTTCAGCTCCCCCGGCGGTCCCGGGATGAAGAAGAGGCTTCTTGCCATGGAGAGCAGGGATTGAGAATCCCCGGGAGCATAGGCTTCGTGCTGTCAGCCGCCCTCTGCTGCGCCTGCGGCGCGGCAGCCCCGGACAGGGCCGCTGCAGGGCCCGGGGAAGAGAAGCCGGCGCCCGTTGAATTCATCCTTTCCAATCTCTGCAGCCTGGATGTCGCGATAACGGATGTCACACTCGTTGCGGGGAAATTCGAGTTTCATAAGCACTTCCCTCCCCCGCAGGCAACACAAGAGGACGGCGGGGGTGGAGGCGGCGGGAGACCGGGTATTCGGTATGGCCAGGAGGCTTATCTGGCCGACGAGCGCTTTTTTGCGGGAACGTACCAGGTCCTGGTGAGGCTCGAGCTTGATTCCCGGGGGGGGAATCGGGAAACCCTCGAAAGCCGTGTCGACATGGCTGTTGCCGGCGGGCCCGCGACCGTCGAGATCTCCATCAGCGCCGACGGCGACGGGTGCGCCCTGGCAATCGACATAAGCGCAACGGGCTCTTCCGACGAGAAGTGCCTCGAGCCACGGAAGTCGGCCCCGGAACCCGACCAGCCCTGCTTAGTACAGCGCCAGCGGCCCATGTTTTTCCTTTAATAAAAGCCAGTTAGAGATTCATTGAAGGTTTCTCCGGTTTTTCCGGTATTTCTATTAATTAAAAGTTGACATCGTTTGGGAAGATATGGTACTTTGTTGGGGATTCAGGTGGCAATGGGGGAATTTTGGGAATTCTTTCGTTTCGTTAATAAATCTCAGCAGATGTTCAGAGGAAGATACAATATCAAGATGGAAGCCCGCGGCAGGTTTTCCGTACCGTCGAAGATTCGAGAGCTGATCAATGTACTGTACGACGGGAGGGTCATTCTCTCCTGCGGATTTTTCGAGAAAATCCCTCACCTGCTCGCCGTCCCGCTGAAGGAGTGGGAAGCCTTTGAAAAGGAGTATCCTTTCAGCGGAATCCTCGATTACAGCGACGAGAGCTTTCTCATGAGGTTGAGGACCGTGGGCAGCTGCGAGGAAGTGAGACTGGACGATCACGGCAGAATCCTTCTGCCGGATTTCATGAGATCGTACGCGAAGCTGCGAAAGGAGCTTTCCCTCGTGGGGATGGGCAAATACATGGCGATTTTTTCACCCGCCGTGCTCAACGCAGCACATAATAACGCTGAGAAGAGTCTTTCAAAGTTGAGAGGAACATTAGCGAAGAAACTGGAAATAGAGAGGAACGGTACCGTCACAGGCCGGTGATGGTCAGGCAGGTTCTCGAGTTTTTAATGCCTGCATCATTGAAAACTTTTTGCGATCTGACGGTTGGTGAGGGAGGACACGCAAAGCACATTCTCGAGGCATCTTCACCCGGGGGAAGGCTGGTCGGGATAGACAGGGACGTGAAGGCGCTGGACATTGCACGAGCCAGGCTTTCGGAATTTTCTTCGCAGCGATTCGAGCTTATTCACGCCGGTTTTTCGAGCGTGAAAAGCGAAATGGAAAACCGTCGTTTTCCCGGGTTTGACGGCATACTTGCTGATTTCGGCATCTCTTCATTTCAGCTCGACAATCCGGAGAGGGGATTTTCGTTCATGTCAGAGGGGCCGCTTGATATGAGGATGGATCCATCCCAGCCCATTTCGGCATATGACGTTGTCAACAACTCCGATGTCGCCACGCTGGCCGGCCTCATGTGGGAATACGGAAACGAGCGCTTCAGCAGGAAGATCGCCCGGGCCATCCGCGATGCGGCGCGCCGCAAGCCGATTGAAAGCACACAGGAGCTGGCAGGCATCATACGGCGCTCGATCGGAAGACCAAAAAGCGGAAGGGTCGATTCCGCCACCCGGACCTTCCTTGCCGTCAGGGTGAAAGTCAACGATGAGCTGAATGAAATCTCCCGCCTCATGGATGACGTTTTCAGTCTCCTCAATCCGGGCGGGGTTTTTGTCTGCCTGTCTTATCATTCGCTGGAGGAGAGGATCGTTAAGAGGGCGATGGTGGACGCACGCAGAAAATCCCTCGTGAAGATACTGACAAAGAAGCCGCTCGGGCCTTCCAGGGACGAGATTCGCGACAATCCCAGGGCCAGGAGCGCCAAGCTCCGGGCCGCGATGAAGCTGGAGGGCGCTCATGGCTGAGGTCCATCCGGAAGGGCGGGGCGGGAAGGCCGCGGAGGGCGTTTCTAAGCCCATCCTGCTTTTTGCGGCGGGCATTGTTGTTTTCATCATCGTCGTTGCGTTCAAGCTCCACATTCAGCACAGGATCATAGACATCGGCTATTCCATGAGCCAGGAAAACAACAAGAAGCGCACGTTGCTACAGGAGGAAAAGCGGCTGGACCTCGAGATACAGTACCTCAGGAGTCCCGAGCGGCTGAACGAAGTGGCGCAGAACGACTTTTCAATGAAAATACCGGCCGCCGACCAGATCATGCATCTGAAGTCGGTCAGGCATGACAGGCAAAAGGCCGGGAAGAGCGAGAAAAAGCAGCAGTGAACGAGTTCGACCTTAATAAGCGGCTCAAATGGACGAGGATTCGTATCATCATGGTTGCCGTGGTTCTCCTGCTCGCGGCCGGAACTATCACGGCGCGGGCCTGGGAAATCCAAATCATGAAATACGACGAATACTCCCGCAAGGCGCAGGGGCAGCAGCGCCACTCGGCACAGCTTCCCGCCTCGAGGGGGGCGATCCTGGACCGGAACGGCGACGAGCTGGCCATCAGCGTCCTTGTTCCCTCGATCTACGCAAACTGCGAGGAAGTCAAGGACCCGCACAAGACCGCGGACGTGCTCGCACCGATCCTGGACATGCCGAAAGACAATCTGGCCGCCACGCTCAGCAAGAAGCGAAAATTCATATGGCTCAAGAGGAGAGTTTCCGATCAGCAGGCAGGCAGGATCGAGGCGGCCGATCTGCCCGGTATTTCGATCACCAGGGAAAGCAAGCGCTTCTACCCGCACAGGCGGCTGGCTTCGCATGTTCTGGGCTTCGGCGGGTACGATGCGGTCGGCCTCGAGGGCCTGGAGCTGATATTCAACAAGGAGCTGATCGGCTCGAGGCCCGTGATCACGGGCCTCCGGGACGCCAACGGGCGCATGATATTTTCCGAGGGGCTCAGCGACGAGAGCCTGAGCAGGGAAAACAAGCTCGTTCTCAGTATCGATAAAACGATCCAGAGCATTGCGGAAGAAGAGATCAACGAGTACGCCCGCCTCTTCGAGGCAAAGGCCGCCTCCGTGGTGATCATTCGCCCCAATACCGGGGAGATCCTGGCCATAGCCAACTATCCTGATTTCAATCCCAACCTCTACTGGAAGTTCTCGCCGCAGGAAAGGCGCAACAGGGCGATTACGGACAGGTTCGAGCCCGGCTCCACCATGAAGATTTTTACGATGGCCACGGCCCTGGACTCGAAAACCATCAAGCTCACGGATACTTTCTTCTGCCACAACGGCGAGTACAGGCTCGATGACCTCGTGATCAGGGACTCGCGCAAGAACGACTACCTTTCCCCCGTCCAGATCATTCAGCGCTCGAGCAATATCGGAATTACGCAGATTGCCTTCCAGACGGGAAAGGCAAAGCATTACAAGATGCTCAGGCGTTTCGGCTTCGGCGCGAAAACGGACGTTCAGTTCCCGGGCGAGACCGCCGGGTTCATCAGGCACTATTCCCAGTGGTATGACGTGGATTTCGCGAGTATTTCATTCGGCCACGGCATCGGCGTTTCAGTGCTCCAGCTCGCCATGGCCACGGCCGCGATCGCGAACGGCGGGAAGCTGCTCAAGCCCATCCTGGTCAAGAAAATCGTCTCCAGCAAGGGCAACACGGTCATGGAGTTCAAGCCCAAGCTCGTCAGAGAGGTCATCGAGAAAAAAACAGCGCGCATTCTCGGCAAAATGATGGTCTCGGTCACCCAGGAGGGCGGGACCGGCATGGAAGCCGCGGTGCAGGGTTTCCTGGTTTCGGGCAAGACGGGCACGGCGCAGAAGCCTGACACGATTTCCGGCGGCTACACAAAGGACAGCTGGATAGCTTCTTTTGTCGGCTTTGTTCCGACCGATGACCCGCAGCTGGCCATGGCCATCGTGTTCGACGAGCCGCTGATTCACTATTACGGCGGCGTGGTGGCCGCGCCCCTGTTCAGAAAGATCGCTGAAAAGAGCCTGCGGTACCTCGGCATCATTCCCAAGGTCGTGACATCGGACCAGGCTTTTGGAAAAATGCAGGCGGAAGAAGACAAGGAAGCTGAAAACCAGGCGAAAGAGAAGGAAAAGAAGGAAAATCAGGCGCAGGCGGCCCAGGAGGCTCCCGGGGAGCCGGAAATGACGTGCAAGGGCGACTGCGTCGCGGTTCCCGATTTCACGGGCCTTTCTCTTCCGCTTGTTTTGAACGAGGCCCTGGCAGCAGGGCTTTCAATAGACGTCGCGGGGAGTGGCAGGGCGGTGGGTCAGTCCATTGAAGCAGGGGTGATGGTCGTGAGGGGTACGGAGATTTCCGTTCATTTCGGTTCTGCTTCAATGTAAGAGAAGCCGTTCCATGAACGGCGATGGAGATTGGCGGCGGCGGGCAGCTGGATGGAACAAGGGATTTTGGGAGGAGGTCGGTTTTTAAAGCCCGCCCCGCCAATCGACAAAACATTGAGGCGGCGCGAAAAAAGAAAGCCTGGTGCTGCGCGCCCCCGGCGCGCCGATGAAAATGAAATTGAGTGACGTAATTCATAGCCTGACCGTTGAGACGATGACAGGAGACTTGAGCATCCCGGTCACCGGCGTGACGCATGACAGCAGGAACGTGTCCGATGGTTTTGTCTTTGTAGCTGTTGACGGGTTCAAGCATGAAGGGGTCCGGTTCGTGGACCAGGCGCGCGAGAGAGGCGCGGCCGCCGTCATTGCGTCCTGCGCGCCGCGGGAGGGCGCCGGGGGCATGGCGTGGGCCACGGTGAAGAACACGCGGGCCGCGCTCTCGAGAGCAGCCGCGAACTTTTACGGGAACCCCACGAGGAAGATGAAGGTCGTCGGGATCACGGGAACGTCGGGCAAGACAACGGTCAGCTACATCATTCACTCCATGCTGGAAGCGGCCGGGATGGCAAGCGGAATAATGGGAACCATCGAGACGAGGGCGGGAAGCATCTCGAAAAAGAGCAAGCTGACCACGCCGGAGGCCACGGACATTCACGCCGCGGCCTCGGACATGCTCGCCTCGGGCATCGAGGCCATGGTCATGGAGGTTTCCTCCCACTCCCTGAAGCTCCACAGGGTGGATGACGTGGATTTCGACGTGGCCGTGTTCATGAATCTCGGGCACGATCACCTGGACTTCCACGGCGATCTCGAGGACTACGCCGCGAGCAAATCGATCCTGTTTTCAAAGCTCCTCAAGATCGCCGATCACGCGGGCATGGTCGTCAACGCCATGGACGGCCGCACGGAGGAAATTACCGGCGGGTACGGCGGCAAAGCGCTGCGCTTTTCCATGGAGGACGGGCCGGGCGTCGATATAGCGCCCGTCCGCTTCGAGGCGACACTGGAAGGGATCGAGGCCGAGCTGAAAACGCCGGCTGGAGCCATGCGCGTGCGCTCGCCCCTGCTGGGGCTTCACAACCTGATGAACATCATGGCCACGGCGGGCGTGGGGCTTCTTTGCGGGATCGACAGGGCAAGCATGGAGAAGGGCATTGCCGCTCTCGATCGTGTGCCCGGCAGGATGGACAGGATCGCTGGAAAAGACGGACGGAGCATTGTTGTGGATTATTCGCACACGCCCGATTCCCTGAAGGCGGCCATTGAATCGCTTTCCCTGCTCACGAAGGGCAGGATCATCACGGTGTTCGGGGCGGGCGGGGACAGGGAGAAGGAAAAGCGGCCGCTCATGGGCACGGTTGCCTGTGAAAAGTCGAGCTGCGCCGTTGTCACGTCGGACAACCCCAGGAGCGAGGACCCCCTTGCAATTATCGCCATGATCGTCGAGGGGCTGGAGGACGGGGGCTTTGCAAGGTCGGAGGGGGAGCTCGGCCCGGGAACGTTCGTCGTCATACCCGACAGGGAAGAGGCGATCAATGTCGCGATCCGGGCGGCGGGCCCCGGCGACGTGGTGCTCATTGCCGGAAAGGGACACGAGGATTACCAGATCTTCAGCGACAGGGTAATCCATTTTGACGATAAGGAAGTAGCCCTCGAGGCGCTGAAAAGCCTTCAGTTGAACGAGGGGTAGGGGAGGCTTCAACTAAACGAGGGGTAGGGGAGGCTTCAGCCTCCCGAAAAAGCAGGTCTTTGAAAACTGATTGCATTTTTTCGGGTTTGAAGTGTCAGGTGCTGAAGATCGGGTCGAGGTTGCGATAGGACAGGTCGCGGAAGGAGGCGGCAGGAGGACGGATGATATTGGCGGATGGTGGTGGTCGCGTGAGGACATGAGGCAGGTCGCGGCAGGGTATCAGGGCAGGATGGTCGAGGGGCTTTCTGACCGGCGGAGGCCACGGTTTTCGTTCTTTAGAACAGCGGCGTAATTAATAGCGCTGCACGGGTAGGAGTGAGGAGTGAAGGCAGAGGAGTGAGGATGGAGGATGGAGGGTGAAGGGGTGAGGGGTGAGGAGGGTGAAGGAGTGAGGAGCGAGGAGGAGGTGAGGTTGATGAAAACGAAAACAGGGCGGCAGCTGCCGGATCGGTGGCAGGTAAAGACGAGGAGGCCGGGCGTGTGTTATTCAGATAGCCAGGGCCGGGTATCTTTTCTTTGAGGAGGCAGCAGCACCTGACACTCCGCACCCGAAACTTTTTTATGTGCATTGCGTTCTGTCAACGGCAATAGAGGGGAAGGCTGATTTTGTGGTTTCAGGCGACCACCATCTCCTGAGCTTGGGGCATATTCAAGGCATTAAAATCATAACGCCAAGAAAGCTGTGCGAAGTCATGGGATTGTAAAAACGAGAGGATGCCGCAGTCACCGGCGCTCCCCACCTTCAGCTCCCCGTGCTTCTGACAGCCTTTCGCGTCCGGCTGAGGGCATCGCCGATATCCCCCGCTGCTTCCACCTCGGGTATGCCGATAACGGGCACATCCAGGCCTTCTTTATCCATTGCATAGGCAAGCTCCTCGATGAAAATGCCCTTTCCGGGCACGAGGACGCGCTTGCCCCTGCCATCGAGCACCGGGGCGCGGGCAACGCTGCAGCTCGGGCTTCCCTCCACGCCCAGTATGCACGAAATTGTGTACCCGTTCTTTGCGTACGATGACATGAGCTCCGTCATCTGTGAGGCAATGCGCCTGCAGGTTTCCCTGTACTGCGGCGAGTCGTACTGCTCGCGCGTGTCCGTTCCCGGGGGCCGGCCGGGGCCGAGGCACGCCACCTCGGGGCAGGGCATCTGGATAACGCCGGCGCCCTCGCCGGCCAGAAGCTCGACCAGCGGCTCGAGCATTCCCGGGCTGCCGGCCAGGCCCTCCACCTTCGCGTTCTGGTTCAGCAGGCAGTGAGCCGCGAAAACAACCGTCCGGCTTCGCTTGTCCTGTTCCATGGTTTTCCTCCCTGTCCTATCCGCACACGCCCGTGTCCGTGTCGCAGGTCATGGGCATGCCGAAGAAGTCGGCGCACCAGGCGCTGTTCGTGCACGCGGGTATGCAGATGCCGGGCGTCATCTCAAGGCCATCGCCGGCCGTGAGATAGGCCCCGAAAAGCGTTCGGTCGTAGCAGGCCATGGCCGTGGACTGGGTGCAGCCGTTTTCCCCGAGATCGCCGTCAGGATTGTCGCAGCCTTCCCAGCATATGCCCGACCAGCAGGCGCCCTCGGCCGTTCCCGTGCCGTCGTCGCCGCCGCAAAGCGCGTATTCCCTGGACGCGGTTTCGCTGCACTGCGCGCTGCAGAAAGGTGACAGGGGCAAGGAGAATTCCAGGCATTCGCCGAGGCCGAATGGAGAGACACAATCTTCATCCTCTTCGCATGGGGCCCCGATCGGCCGGTCGCCCCCGGGGAAGTTGCCGACCCAGCAGAAGCCGTCGCTGCCGTCGCCAGGGGGCGTGTGCCAGAACCTGTCCTCAACGGGCAGGCAGGCAAACTCGCACCCGGGCGGTCCTGTCCTGCACTCGTA
>JBDRLK010000444.1:0-11958 GCA_043813155.1 Pseudomonadota bacterium
CCCGATCGGCCGGTCGCCCCCGGGGAAGTTGCCGACCCAGCAGAAGCCGTCGCTGCCGTCGCCAGGGGGCGTGTGCCAGAACCTGTCCTCAACGGGCAGGCAGGCAAACTCGCACCCGGGCGGTCCTGTCCTGCACTCGTATTCCGGATCATCGATTGTTTTCCCGAAAAGGCAGGGTTTTACGCACATGTAAAAAGGATCGGTCGAAGAACCCAGGTTTGCGCATTCCCCATCGCACTCTTCGCATTCGACTGGAAAATAATTGCAGGCATCGATGATGCAGTATCCGCATGGAATGTCGTATCGAAACTCGTCCAGGCAGCGGCTGCCTTCCGGGCACCAGGCGTCCCCAACGCAGGGGTCGCCGCATGAAGCAGACGGGTCGCCGTAGTTGATGCAGTCAAAGGTCACAGTGCAGTATTCCGGATCTCCGGGCGGCTCGTCGTACAGGCCGCCGTTGTCGCAAACGTTCGTGCAGTCATCATGAACCACCACTTCATCCGCGCTTCGCATGAAGTCGCCGTTGAGATCCACCCAGTTTTCGCAGCACTGGCGGTCATGGGCGCATCCGCTCATACAGATGCCCGTATTAAGGTCGCACCTGTAGCCTGACCTGCACCCGCAGTTGAATTTATAGGGCTCCCACATGGGATCCATGGGCACGCATTGGTCAAAGCACCCGAAATAGTCCATGCCCATGGAGCTGCCCGCGTGCATGCATTTCGAACCAAAAGGGCATGTTGCGGGAACATCGGGGTCGCAGCCTTCCGACCCGGCGCCGATGATCAGGCACTGGCCGCCCGGATTATTCACATACATCTCGCCGCCATAAAACTCTATTTCTTCCGTGTAGCATTCGGCACCAAAATCACAGTCGGCACTGGAGGTGCAGGGAGCGCCGATCTGGCCGTCCACTGGCACCGGCAGGCATTCCGCAGGACACGGAGGCGGCAGGTCGGGCGGAGGCTCATCGATCTCCATGTCCGGCGGCGGGGGGAGCACGTCGAGATCGAAATCGATCTCCCACGGGATGTCGTCAACGCCCCAATCGTATTCCGGAGAGGGCCAGTCCTCCCGGTCGCGGGAATCGTCGCTGCCGTCCTCCGGGCCGCCGGGCGGCGTGCTCGTGTAGCAGCCTCCGCAACCGCTGATGGTTAATGTTGCTGAAGCAATGATGAATAGCGCTGTTTTGAAAGACATGACAGCCCCCTTGTGAAGATGGAAGTTTGCAACCCTCCCGGTCAATTATAAAGTATAGATGAATTTGCTGGAATGTTAAGTGAGTTTGAAAAGAATGGCGGGCCGCGGTTGTGAAAAAATGGTTTTCCGACGGGAAACAGGGCGTGGCGGGGGTGTCAGGAAGTTAACGGAATCATGGTCTTGTAGCTGCACGCCCTTGGCGTGCTTGAGGGACCGGTTAAGGCGGGCCGAGGGCCCGCAGCTACAGCGGCTCGCCTTTGTCGATCCTGGTTTCGGTGAGCGTGCCGTCGGGCGCAAGCTTCCAGGCCATGGTGCCTTTCTTCATGTCCGTGAGCTCGATCTTCATCTCCCTGACCGTCTCGTTGTCCTCGCCTTCGTTCATGATGATGATCATGACGGCCCTGGATTCCTTGATCACAACGTTGCTGGTGCGCCGCACCTGGAGCAGGACATCCTCGTCGGGCATCTTCTTCTCCGTGATCCACTCGAGGCCCATGCTCGGCGCGGACCTGAAGGGCCTCGTCAGCTCGCTGCCCGGGTACTTGATCGTCAGGTTGAAGCCCGCGTCCGGGTGGTCCCACTTGAGGATGATCTTCATCTGGGCCGCGTCCCTCAGCACGCCCACGCGCCGCGTGCGGTTCTCGAGGGCCTTGAGCTTCTTGTCATCCTTGTCGTCCCTTGCCTTTACGCGCATCTTGATGAGCTCCAGCGAGGCGATGACCCTGGCGATCTCGGCCGGCGTGATCTTGCCCTCGTAGGAAGGCTCGGACTGGCTGACCTGCTCCATGATCCGGAGCCCCTCGTCCGAGCGGCCGGCAAGGATGGCGGCCTCGGCCAGGAGGATGAGAACGCCGTTGTCGTTGGGCGCCATCTTCGAGAGCGTCTCGTACTGGCGGTAGGCGTCCTCGTACCAGCCGTAGGTCCTGTACAGGTCGCCCAGCCTGCGCCGCGCCGTGTAGCTCCAGGGCGCGAATTCCACGATCTCGCTGAACACGCGCTTGGCGTTTTCCTTGTCGTCCATGCGCCAGAAAAGCTCGCCCACCCTGGTCCTGACCGCGTCCGTGGCATAGGGGTCCTGCCTCAGCGTGTCGGCGAACCTGATCGCTTCGTCCGATCGCTTCGCGTCCTCGAGAAGATCGAGAAGCCTGAGCTTCATGTCCATGTCGTTGGGGTAGAGCGCGATCAGCTTTTTCAGGGCCACGATCTTGTCGTCGATGTTCTTCTGCTTGTCCAGTATCTTGTCCACATCCCATGAAGACAGGAACACGGCCGCGTCGCACTGCTGCATGGCCGTCTTGACGGCCTCGGGCGTCGTGAGCGAGGCCAGGATCTTCGTCTTGATGTACCGGGCCAGCGCCGGGTACTGCTTCATGTTGGAGTAGAACTGGCACTTGGAGTACACCGAGCCAAGCAGCCGCAGAACGAGCCTGGCAAAGGCCCTGCGGTCCGTGGCCGACTTGATCTCGCAGCTCTTCTTCGCCTGCTGGAAGACGGACGCCACGTGGGACATGGACGGGCTTGAGCCCAGCCTTTCCGTCCAGAGCTGGGTTTTCTCGTCGATGGGCGTGAGCGACGCCTCGGTGCACTGTTTCACCTTGTCGGTCAGGTTCACGGGAACGTTGGTGGATATGTGGGTTTCCTGCTGGAAGGTGATCTTGGTCTTCGTGGTGCTCTCGTAGCCCTGCTTGGAAAGCTGCGCCATCAGGTCATCGCCGCCCATCGATCCCGAGCCGTCCAGGATGACCTGGGCGCCCTGCGGGCCGCTCGAGACGGTCAGGTGGCCCGAGGCTTCTTCGTCGTACGCGGCCGAGGGGTCGGCCATGTCCCCGGCCGATCCGCCGGAGGCGATCAGGTCCAAGAGCCCCCTGTCCTTGTCATAGGACGTGGACTTGCCTGCCTTGCTCTTCTTCTCGGGCATTGATTCCTTGTAATCCCTGGCGCTGTCCGCGGCCGGAGCGCCGTAAGCGTATCCTCCCTCTTCGGCCGTCGCCGATGCGAACCGCTCGGCCTCCGCCTTTTTCAGCTCCTCCGGCGCTTCCATCTCCTCCGATGCCGTGACCGTTGATTCAACTCTCGGGGGCGGGGCTGTGACAGGCTGCGGCTTGTCCGTCGTGTAATAGACTTGCTCGTCCTCCTTGCCGCCCTGCATGGCTTTCCTGGCCAGGCTGCAGCCGTAGGGCATGAAGAGCCCGAAGACCGCCTGGGCCAGCGTGATCCCGTCGTCGTTGCCATAGGCATTGGACGAATGCGAGCCCTGGATGTAGTGGTACACCTCGAAGGGCTGGCGCTCGGGGTAATTGAGCGCCTCCTCGGCCGGCGGCACGTAGAAGGACGTGAAGGGCGTGATAATGCCGTAGCGCGTGCCGAGCTCGATCACGGCCTCGGGCCCCTCCTGCTCGGCGAGCAGCCCGAGCAGCCTCTGCTCGGCCCACCGAAGGCGCAGGTCGCCGTAGTCACGGATCTCCTCCATGACTATCTTGTATTCCTTTTTAAAAGGCTTTCCCTTGATCGTTCCCTTGACCGTGATCTTCTCCGGGTCCTTCTCGCCCGTGAGCCTTCCTATGAACGCGGCGGGCTCCGTGATCTTCAGGGTGGAGATCTCGGCCGGGTAGACCCTCTCGATGCCGCCGTCTATTTCATAAGAGATGTTCTCTATAACGGGCGTGGACGCGTCGGCCAGCACCTGGGTGGCCTTTTCCGCGGCCTCGACCCTGTTCTCTATCCTGCCGGCAAGCCCTCTACCCGAGCACAGGCCGGTCAGCAGGTCGAGGTTCGCCTCGTCGCCGAGCGCGATGCCGTAGAGCCTGACCGGGTTGGGAAGGCGCTTGATCCTTTCCTTCAGGCTGCCCAGGTCGAGCTCGCCCACGGTGGGGAAGCCGTCGCCGATGTAGACGACCGCGCCGCCGGGCTTATTTGCGGAAACCGCGGCAGCCTCCATGATCAGCTTGCCGATGTCCGTGGCCCCGCCGATCGAGTGGCGGCTGACCGAGTCGATGACCGACTCCTTGAACGCGCCGGTGGCCCTGGCCAGCTTCAGCTCCTTTTTCCCGACGATTTTCGCGTCGATGTCGCCCGTGAAAACGGCGATCTCGTCCTCTTCGCCCAGCTGCTCGAAGATGGAATCCAGGAACGTGACGGCCAGGTCGACCATCTGCTGCTCCGTGGCCGCCGACATGTCCATGGCAATGGAGATCCTGAGGCTCTTCTCCGGCTTGATATCGACCACCTTGTCCCTGAGCACGAACTGGGTCCTGGCATAGACCTCGCTTCGCTTGCCCGCGATCTGCCCGAGAACGCCGCGGTAGTCGGTCTTGACCATCATGATCTCGTCTTCCTCCAGTTCGGACTGCACGTCCATGAGCTGGATGTAAAAATCGCTCCTGGGCCTGAAGTCGGACTGTGCGAACACGACCCTTCCCTTTTCAATGCGAGCGCCCGCGCCGGCCTGCACCACCTGGGTGCCGGCATCGGACACGTCGGCCACCAGGTAGAACTCGCCTATCTGGGGCGCGATGGTCTCATTGCCGATGGGGTAGACATAGGTCCTCGTCTTTCCGTCCTCGCCCGAGGGTTTCAGCCACTGGGAATAGCGGTAGGCCACGGTCCTGACCTCGCCGGGCTTGATGGGGTAGATGCGGGCCTTGAAGCTCCCGGGCGCCACCCACTCGAGCAGGGCCGGGTCGCTCGTGGAGCCCTGGTAGACGTGGCTGTCGTATTCCTGCTTGGCCGCCTTGCGCTCCTTGATGTACCCGTCCACGAGCCTGCCGTTGCGGTCGACGGCAAAGCGCTGCATTATGGAGTCGGACGGGATGCTGAGCCTGTAAATGCCCTCCATGACATAGGATGAAGGGTTGAAGAACTGCTGCATGGTTTCGGTCACGGCCAGGTCTCCCTCGATGGTCACCCTGACCTCGTGCCTGCGGATGATCAGGGGGGAGCGGCCCATGCCGGACGAGCCCGGAAGCCTGGCGTAAATCTGGCCGATGCTGACGGGCGACTCCATGGGACGCGGTCCCGCCTCGGCCATGCCGCCGGTCCAGTCCTCCCAGAGCTCCTCGGGCTGGATGTCGAAATTTTCGCCCTGCACGGTCAGGGACTCGCCCGCCCTGACCACGCCGTTGCCGCCCGGGAAGTTGTAGGTCAGCTCGCCGCGGTAGGTGTAGGTCTTCACCTTTCCCTCTCCCTCCACCTGCAGGGAAACGCCGCTTCCGATGACCATGAGCTTTCCCTTGCCCGCGGCCACGTTCATCTGTTCTTTTTCATCGGCGTCGATGAAAATCCTGCCCGCCAGGACCGCGATGTCATCGACCTCGTTGACCTTGATGCGCGTGCCGCCGTCCGCCATGACCTTGACGCCGCTGTCGAAAAGGATCGTGGAGCGCGCCCCCTTGGATATTTCGATTTCGCTGTCCGGAAGGAAGCGCGTGTCTTCGAAGATCGCCGCCTTCTTGCCGCCCTGTAAAACGGTCACGTCGGGACGCACGAACTTGACGAGCCCCACCGTGTAGCCGCTGATGGAGACCTTTTCGCAGGATGTCCCTCCGTACGCAAGCATGAGCAACATGAACCCAAAAATAAGCCGTTTTCTTCTCATGGTTTCCTCCTGGTAAATGAAGGCGTCGGACCTCGCCTTTTGCATTCAGGAGAACGCAAAACGCAACGTCCGGCTCCAGTCCAACGTGCACAATGCGAGGTCCGACCCCCGTATTGCCTTTCAACGCCGGAAACAGGCAAAAGTTCCAGGCCCGTTACAATGTATTACAAACGATTGCAATTTCCGACGTTATGCAAAGCGTAGCAAAGCCGGGGTGATGTTACAATCCTTTTGGACAATTCACGAAAAGGACTATTGGCCCGCCCCGTGGACTGGTCGACCTGCAGGAGTGGAAAAGGTGGTGGTACTACCGACCAGCGACTAACGACTAGTTCATGATGTCCTCGCCTTCGTCGTCCGGAGAGCCCATCGGCTCGGGCGGCTCTTCGAGAGGCGGGGCGTCTTCTTTCTTGCGCATGGCCTCGCGCTTGACGTGCTCGATATAGGTGTCTATTTCGATCTGCGTTGTTTTGCTCTGCTGGCGCAGCTGGTCGAGCTCCAGGGGAATGTCGACCAGGAGGGAGAATTTCTCCAGCACGGCGCACGAGGCGGGATGATAGGCAATCTGCGTTGCGTAGTAGGGAAGCTCTCCAAGCAGGCAGGACGCGCGCAACCCGAAGGTTGACGCGACACCCACCAGGAGGCCGTTGAGCCCGCTGATCGTTCCCTCGGTCATGGGAAGCACGTCGTGGTTTTTCATTTTTGCAAGCAGGGTCTTCTGCGTCGCGCATCCCCAGACCTTGGGTACGGCATGGTGGCTTATGCCCGTGACCATGGCTGCAAACGTATAGACTTCCTTTGAGCCGAACTCTTTGGCCAGCTTTAAAAGCTCCCTCGAAACGATGAGCTCCTTGCCGGCAACGGGCTGCTCGTCGCCGAGAAAGAGAATCAGGCTCCTCCCATCTTTTGGGGGCGTGTAGTAATAGGCGCTTCCCTTCGGTATATCGATTTGTTCCACGCTTCCGTTTTTCACGTTGATTCCGCGGACCTGGTACAGGTCCGGTATTTCAAAGTGAGCCAGGAGTTTTGCCTCGGTCTGTTCGATCAGGTAGGCAACGGATTTGAATGCAACGAGACCCATGCCCGGCCATCCGGCAATCAGAATCGGATCATTCAGATTTGGGCGATCATCGATTTCCATATAAGACATTCTAAGACCCGGCCCGGTAGCGGTCAAGGGTTTTATTATTAGAAGCCAGAAGTAAGAAGCCGGAAGCCGGAAGCCGGAATGAAATGGTGGTCGAAAACGTATCAGGTTTCAAAGAGTCAGGGATGGTGAACCTCGATCCGGTCGAGCAGCTTGTTGAGCATGGGGATACTGTACACGTCGTGCTCCAGAAGGGGGATCTTGAGATAGGAGGGAACAGTCGGTGTGTGATCCGTCAGCCGCTCGATTTCCTTTTCCTCGACTTGCGCGATCAGGCACATCTCCTCGAAGTTCCGGGCGATCCTTGCGTCGAGCCCGCTGTCGCCCGTCTCCGGGCGCTCTTCGAGCGCAACGTTCTCCCCGCCGGGCGGGGGCGCCAGGGGAAGGACCCTGTTGATGGCGATGAGCAGCGTGAAAAAACCTTCCCCGCTGATCTTGTCGTGCAGAAACAGTGTTTCATCGACGGACAGGGCTTTTGCCGACGTGACCTGCACGATGCAGGCGCCGCCGCCCCGCAGGTTTTCCTTGATGCTTTCCGCCGCGGTGCAGATGTTCTCGAGGCTTTCCTTGTTCAGCGTAAGAAACTGGGCCACCTCGGTCAGGAAATCGGCGCCGACTATTCTTCCGGCTGCCCTGAGGATCAGGGCCGACGCCCGGCTGAGGAGCGCGGCCCCCGGTATGGATACGGGCGAGCCGCGCATGAAAATTCGAACAGCGGGGCTGCGGATGGCCTGAATGATCCTCCTGGGCATTTCCAGGAAGTCGATGGCATGAGCCGACGGCGCCGTGTCCACGATCACGCAGTCCCACTGGTTCATGGTGAGAAGATCGTTGACGAGCACCATGCTCGCGAGCTCGTGCATGCCGCGCAGCGTCTGGCGCATGTAGGGGTAGATTCTGCCGCTGCTCACGATTTCCCACTTGTCTTCCGGGATGTATTTGGACAGGGCCCTGTCGATGACCCATGGGCCGTGAATGATCATGGCGTCGAGCCCTTCCGCCACGTTGTGAATCCTGTTTTCCAGCGGCTCATTGCGGCGGTAGATCTCTTTTTTGCCCGGTTCCGGGGCCGGGGATTTTCTCAGCCCCAGGCTTTCGGCCAGCCGCTCGGAAGGGTCCACGGTAACGCAGATCGCTTTTTTCCCGAGCTTTTTACAGGTGAGCCCGAGCATGGCGGAAACCGTGGTTTTTCCCACGCCGCCCGGCCCAACGCAAATAATGATTTTTTTTGCGAGCAGGTTTTCTATCTCTTCAGGAACCATCACTTCTTTCCGCCGCTTTCATTCCTTCGTGCTTTTGTCTTTCAGCCTTGCCTTGAGGTACTGGTAGGCCATGAACAGCTGGTAATCCCCCTCGAAGCTCTTCATGATCTGCGCCGAGCCCTTCCCCTCCTTCTTTTCCTTCTCCCCGAGGTGGCCGATCAGGTCCTTTTCCCCGAACGCGGAAGCATCGTACGTTGCCGGGTCCCATTGTATCTGCGGCACGATGAAGTCCGGCACGATGCCCTTGGCCTGGATGATATTGCCCGAAGGCGTGGCATAGAGCGCGGTCGTCAGCTTCAGCGCGGATTTGTCCGGCAGCGTGATGATGTTCTGGATGGAGCCTTTCCCGAATGTCCTGCTTCCGATGACGGAAGCCCTCCCGTTGTCCTGGAGCGCCCCTGCCAGCACCTCGGCCGCCGACGCGGTGTACTGGTTGACCAGCAGCACGATTTCAAAATCGCTTCTCGTGCCCACCCTATGGGCCTTTTCCGTGTCGATAATCTGATCCGTTTTCCTTCGCGTGGTCAGGATGATTCCCTCTTCCAGAAATTCATCGGCAATGTAGATGGACTGGTCGAGCAGTCCCCCGGGGTTATTGCGCATGTCGATGAGAAGGCCGTTGAGGCTCCCCTTGCACCGGGCCGTGAAGGCGTCGAGCAGGTCACGTACCTTGTTGGCCGTTCCATCCTGGAAAACCTTGATGTGGATCAGGGCGATCTTCCCCTCCTCGTCGATAAGCTTCCCCTCAACGCTCTCGATCTTGATGATCTCCCTGGTCAGCTCAACATCGTAGATCGTCTCCTCTCCCCGCCTTAGCTTGAGCTTGATCGTTGTTTTGGGCTCGCCCCTCATCTTTCGCAGGATGTCCTGAAGGGAGAGGATGAACACGGGGACGCCGTCGATGGCCAGGATTTCGTCCCCGCTCTGCACGCCTGCCTTTTCAGCCGGCGTCCCCGGCAGGGGGGAGATGACGATGAGCCGGCCGAACCTGTAATCGACCTCGACTCCCACGCCGCCGAATTTTCCTTCCACCTCCTCTTTTACCGTTTTATACTCCTCCGGCGTAAGGTAGCTGCTGTGCGGGTCGAGGGCCGCGACCATGCCCTTGATTGCGCCGTAGATGAGCTTGTCGATGTCCACGTCCTCCACGTAGACGGACTGGATGTGGGCCAGCACCTTTGAAAAGATCGTCAGCGGGTAGTACTTGCTGTCCTTTTTCTTGACCGCGCCGACCTGAAGCGCCGCGAAGAGCAGGACGATCAAAGGCAGAACCGCAACAATGTGCTTGGGCCTGTTGAAAAAATTAGATCTTGACTTCATAATGGTATATATATCAAGTTAGCGCCTCTGGCGCAACGTTAGAAGCCGGAATGAATCGTCTAGCTGCAATGGCCTTCAGAATATCGCTGGTTTTCCTCGTTACCGCGTTCGCCGCGTCCTGCTCCCTGGACACGGGCGGGACCGCGCCCGCGAACGGCGACGGCGTGCGGGACGATGACGTGACCAGCGAGAGCATGGACGCGGATGGCCCCGATGTTCCTCCCGACCCGGCCGGCGACGGGGCGCCTCCGGACCCCCCGCCGGACAGCACCGCGTGCACGCCGGGCGAGGAGTGCGGCGGCGGCCGGTTCTGCTGCAAGAAGGCCGAAGGCACGGGCTGCTACGACAGCCTGGCGGACTGTGACTGCAACGGCCTGGAGGGCATGTGCTCCAGGCAGGCCAAGAAGTGCTGCAATCAGGGGGGGGGGATAAAGATCTGCAAGGACGATACAACGGGCTGCCTCTGCGGCGCGCCGGAAGACACGGACAGCTGCAGCGGCGGCCAGGTCTGCTGCGGCACGAGCCCTTCGAGTTACACGTGCTCTTCGAGCCCTGAAGGCTGTCTTTGCGATCCCGGCGACCCGGGCGTGAACGTTTTCTGCGGAAGCAGCAGGCGATGCTGCATGAAGCCGGATGACGATGCGCGGTGCCATGCCGACACGTCTACGTGCAAGTGCAATACTCTTGCGTGGGACCAGTACGCCGAATGCGGGGAAACTTCCCATGTCTGCTGCGACAGGGGTGATGGAGAGCGTCGCTGCGGCGTCACCGAGATAGGGTGTGATTGCTCGGGGGGCGATGATATATGTTGGGGATACAAGTGCTGCGGCCTTGACGGCAGATTCCAGTGTGCAAACGATCTGAATGGATGTGCCTGCGAGACACACGCGGATTGCGGCAGCGGTACCACCTATCTGTGCTGCAACAAGTGGTGGGATGGGGGCTGGTTCAACAAAGAATGCACCAATAGCGCGTGTTACTGCCAATGCTCCGACATGTCCCCTCACGATTGCACGTATTTCGGCGAAAGCTTTTCATGTCAGTTCGAATACTGCGCCGAGTTCATGGGGACCTGCTGAAAAAAGTTATTGAGGGACCTGAATGACGGACAGCGATCATTCCCTGCCCGTGGCCGTGATAGGCACGGCGGGCCACATCGATCACGGGAAGAGCGCGCTGGTCAAGGCGCTTACGAACATCGACCCGGACAGGCTCCCCGAGGAAAAGAAGCGGGGCATCACCATCCAGCTGGGCTACGCCTTCCTGGACCTTCCGTCGGGCCTGCGCGTGAGCATCGTCGACGTTCCGGGCCACGAGCGCTTCGTCAAGACCATGGCCCAGGGAGCCTCGATGATCCAGGTCTGCATGCTCGTGGTGGACTCGGGCGAGGGGGTCAAGCCCCAGACCGTCGAGCACCTGCACATCCTGCGCAGCATGGGCGTGAGGCGCGGCGTGATCGTCCTGACCAAGTGCGACAACACGGACGAGGAGATCCAGGCCCTGGCCGAGGAGGAGGTGAGCGAGCTCACGGCCGGGACGTTTCTCGAAGACGCGCCCGTGGTGCGAACGAGCGTGGTCTCGGGCCAGGGGCTCGACGAGCTCAAGCGCGTGCTGGACGGCTTTGCAGGCGAAGCGGGAGAGGAGCTCGGACGCATGCCCGTTCGCGTGCCCGTGGACCGCGTCTTCTCTGCCCCCGGGTTCGGCACGGTCGTCACGGGCACGCTCATAGGCGGCCGCCTCAAGGAGGGCGAGGACGTGGCGATCATGCCCTCCGAAAAGACGGTCAAGATCAGGGGCATGCAGGTTCACGACGTGAAAACGGGGCAGGCCAGGGCGCCGTGCAGGATAGCCCTGAACCTGACCGGGATCGAGGCCTCTTCCAGCCTTCGGGGAACATGGGTGACCGAACCCGGCTTTTTCAGGGAGTCGGACAACGTCCTGGCCCGCGTGGAGGGCATGCCCTGGCTGAAGAAGGATATCAAGCTGCCCGCGTGGCTGTCAGTCAATATCGGCAGCGGGGATTTTGAGTGCCGCATGTTCGCCTCGGGCAGGCTGAGGTCCGGGGAAGCGATTTTCGCGAGGATCGCCCTTAGCGAAAAGATCATTGCAAGGACCGGGGACAGGTTCGTGCTCAGGCTCCCCGGAGGCATGGCCGGCGGCTATTCCACGGTTGCCGGCGGCGTGGTCATCGATCCTCTCCTTCGGGGCAGGAAAGTGAGGGAGCAGTACGCGGACCTGTACGCGCAGCTGGAAAGCATGACGGATGAGGCCTGCGTCTCGGCAGCCGTCAGCCTGGCCGGGCGGCGGGGCGTGGACAAACAGGAAATCATGCTGAAGGTCCCGGCGCCTCCCAGGGAGATTGAAAAGGTCCTTGGAAAATTCACAGGGCAGCGCAAGGTTATCAAGGCCCGCGGCTCCCTGCTGTTCGACGGCAG
>JBDRLK010000445.1:0-16756 GCA_043813155.1 Pseudomonadota bacterium
CTGGAGAGGTAAAAAATGAAGAGCAAGATTCCAAAGGTGCTGTCCGCTCTCCTGATGATCCTCTGCTTTGCCGCCTTCTGGCAGTGCGGGGGAGGAGGAGGAGGAGACGACGACGCGGACGTGACCACAGACGGGGAAGACATGGACGGCGTTGACGGCGTTACGGATGCCGATGCGCCGGGCGACCCCACGGGCGAGGACCCGGCGGCCGAGGTGGAGCCGGACGCGGACCAGGACGCCGAGGAGGACGCGCCCGGGGACACGGTCGAGGAGGACGGCGTTGAGCCCGCGCCCGTGCAGCCGTTCCTGAGCGAGACGGCAGGAGGCGCCAGCCTTTCGTCGGCCAACTATAAGCTGGAGCTGTTCGTCGCGCCCGTGCGGCCGGTGGGCAGCACGTCGAGCGCGAGTTACAATCTGAAGCTCGGCCCGGCCGGGGTCAGGAGCAAGTAAGTAATTAGAAGCGAGGATAGAGAAAACTCTGTCCCGCGCGAATCACAATCGATTTTTCTGGAGGAAACAATGAAAAAATCAGCACTATTGATCGCCATGCTACTTGTTTTAACGGTCTCCTGGGCCGCGCGGGCCGAGGCGCCGCCTTTCATGCCCATCCAGGGCGTTCTGACGGATGATGCCGGCGACGCGATCGACGGGGCCACGGACATGGTCTTCACGCTGTACGACGCGGAAACGAGCGGCACGGCCCTGTGGACCGAGACGCAGAGCGTCATGGTCGACGAGGGGTTTTTCACGGCCTACCTGGGCGACATCACGGACCTGGACCTGGCGCTGTTTCGCGACAATGACGAGCTGTGGCTCGGCATTGCCGTGGAGGACGACGACGAGATGCCGCTCGTATTCATCGGCAGCGTGGCCTACGCGGGCTATGCCGAGTACTGCGGCAACATCCCGGAGCACGATCACGCGTTCGACGACCTGACCGGCACCCTGCCGTCCGAGATGCTGCCCGACGGCGCTGTCGTGGGCGCCCAGGCCTGCGAGGACACGGACAAGGTCACGGGCGTGGACGCGGACGGCGCTCTTCTGTGCGGCGATGACGTGGACACGACCATCGCCAACCAGGCCTGCGAGGGCACGACCAAGGTCACGGGCGTGGACGCGGACGGAGCCCTGGTCTGCGGGGCGGACATCGACACGGACACGCACATAAACAGCCAGGCCTGCGAGGGCACGACCAAGGTCACGGGCGTGGACGCGGACGGACTCCTGGTCTGCGGGGCGGACATCGACACGGATACGAATGACACCTACGACGGAACCGATTTCGCGCTGAGCAGCCAGTCGCCATGCTCGGGCAACGACAAGGTCGTCGGTGTCAATGCATCAGGAGGATTAATCTGCGCACCCGATGTTGATACGAATACACATTTAGCAGGCATGGATTTTTCCAATGCCGACCATACCACATCCCTGACTTCCACTGCTGCTGTTATACGAACGATTACCTTGGCTGCGCCAAGCGCAGGCTATGCTGTCGTGAACGCCTCAGGATACTGGAATTTCGCCGGCTCCGGGAATGATGCGGGACGCTGTAGCATAACAACGGGCACGGTAATTGATTTTGCTCAAATGATAGCCGGGAATGACGGTGGTTTCAGCGGGACCGAATTATATATGCAATTTGCAGCTACAAGAGGTTACAGTGTTTCAGCCGGCAATACCACATTCAACCTGGTTTGTGACGAATTCACAGGTAATGTTGTAGTGGGTGACACTAGTTTAACCGCAATATTTGTTCCCAACAGGTACTGATTCTTTTTTAGCATTCTATCCGGCCCATGCCTCGCACCATGCTCGCCCTCCTGCGCCTCCAGCCGGCAGCGCAGCCTGTGCTCGTTGTCGGCAAGGCCATGTATATACAAATAGATGTGGTGATTACTTGAAGCCTTTTCCAACGAGGAAGACTTCACGGCTGGACTTGCGGGTGGCCCTGGGGTGGATGGTGCGTGTTTCGCGGAAAAGCCCCTTGAGCCTGGTTTCGGCTTCCTTGTGCCTCGGCGAAAAGAACAGCTTGCCCGCGAAATTGCCGCCCGGCCGCAGCAGTGCGGCGGCGAGCTCGAGCGCCCGCTCGAAAAGCGCCCAGGAGTTTTCCTGGTCAGCAAGCTTGACTCCCGATGTTCTGGGCGCGAGGTCGGAGACAACCACATCGATGGGCCGCCCGCCGCAGGCTTCGGCTATCCGGGAGGGGTCGACGGCGTTCACGTCAGCCTGGATGAAACCGGCGTTTTGCGGCAGCTCGATGTTCAGGGGATTGATATCCACGCCGATGACTCTTCCCTCGTTTCCAGCTTTTTCGGACAGGTACATGAGCCATGACCCCGGGCTGGCGCCCAGGTCCAGGACCACATTGCCGCGAGTCATGAGGCGCGCGCGGGCGTCGATTTCCTCGAGCTTGAAAACCGAGCGGGCAGGATAGGATTTCTTGTGGGCAAGGCGCGTGTAGTAATCAGGCTTTCTTCGCTGGGTCACGGCTGATGGGATGATTGGGGCTGCTGGGCCGTCTTGCTTTTCTTTACGGCCTTCCTGACGATGACAAGACCTTTCTTGGATCCCGGAACAGCGCCCCTTACGAGCAGGATGTTGTCCTCGGGGATGACATCGACGACCTTGAGATTCTGGGTGGTCTGCCTCTTCGTTCCCATGTGGCCGGGCATTTTCATGCCCTTGAAGGTTCGTCCGGGTGTCATGTTCTGCCCGATCGAGCCGCCGTGACGGAAGGCCTCATGCGTGCCGTGGGTCTGCTTGGCGCCGTGAAATCCGTGGCGCTTGATGACTCCGGCGAACCCTCTGCCCTTGGTCGTCCCGGTAACGTCCACGAACTCCCCCCTGGAAAAGATATCGGCCACGGTGATGGTCTGTCCTATCTCATACTTGTCCATGTCCTCTCCGGGGACCCGCAGCTCCTTCAAGTATCGGTGCGGTGAAATGCCCTTTTCCTTGAGCGGCGAACCTTCCTTGAGGTACGCGGCAAGCTGCGGCTTTTTCATGTGCCTGACGGCTTTTTCACCGAAACCGATCTGCAGGGCGCAGTACCCGTCCCTGCCGGCGCTTTTTTTCGTTGTGATCACGCACGGTCCGACTTCGATGACCGTCACTCTGTGGACATTGCCCTCGTCGTCAAACACCTGCGAGCAGCCGAGTTTCCTGCCTAATAGTCCGGCCTGGGTATTCATCGTTCGTCTCCTTTTGAACGTAAGGAACGTAAGAACGCAATATTTATAACCAGTTTCACCTTTTTTGCAAGAACAATTGGAAAATTTAATGTTTTTATGGTTTGAGCTTCATCTTTTCGGCCGGTCCCGGATCGCCCAGCCTCGCGGAGATCAGGCTCGAGCCGGACCGGCGCTTTTTCCGGGCCTTGATGGGTGTGAGCTTTGATTTCCAACCGATCCTGTAATGATTCCCCCTCCACTCCACCCTGTTGCCCACGAGGCTCGCGAGCATGATCAGCACGTGAAGCACGTCTTTCAGCGGGGACAGGACAAGGGATGTTGCCGGAAGGGGCTTGCCGCTGCGGGCAATGGTCACGGCGAGCTGCTGCACGAGGAGGTGCACGCCGTAGACGGCCAGCGGCCAGGCCGCAGACCCGTCTCCCGTGATGAGCCACAGCGAGCTCCACAGCGCGGGGATCGTCAGGAGCTCGACGAAGCATGAGAATGGATTGATCCTCCAGCGCATGCTCAGCCACCTGTAATGGCGCTGGAAGAACGTCCTGATCGTCGTATTGGAGTTGAAGTTCGTGACGGTTTTCGTTGAAATGACGACTTTCCTGCCGGCCTTTGCGAGCTTGCGCCCGAGCAGGTAGTCTTCGGCAAGATAGTCGCTGAGGCCCCCGATGCTTCCAACCTCCTCGAGATGACTTCTACGAATGATCATGGATTTGCCGATGATCGGCGTAATCCCGGCGATGACCATGGCAAAGGACTGGGCGGGAACGATAAAGCCGCAGATGTGAAGGTGCTCGAGAATGGCTCCCGCCGACCGCTCGCCCTCGCCCGAGAGAAAATGGCTGACCAGCGCGACGTCGGGGTCGCTGAAATAGCCCATGGAGGCCTCGAGATAGTCCCTGTTGACGCGCGTGTTCGAGTCGGACACGACGATGAAGTCTCCCGCGGCCATGCCCAGCATGCTCACCAGGTTGCGGACTTTCGGGTTCGTGCCGCTTGCCGAGGACCCGATGGATAGTTTCACCTCGCGATCGGGATGGCCCGCCATGAGAGACTTTGCCGCAAGGATAGCCGGGTCATCGGCGTCATCAGCCCCGAATATTATCTCGTAGTCCGGGTAGTCGAGGGTGAAGAAGGACTCCAGGTTCTCCCTGAGGCCGTCATCCATGCCTTTCAGCGGCTTGAGAATGGAGACCCTCGGCCTTTCCCCGGGGGATGGAGGGTTCTTTCCCTTCATCCTGAGCAGCACGAGGGCGATGACGGCGAACGTGTAGGAGCTGAGCCCTACCACGGCGATGACGGCGAAAACATTCATGGGAACAATACCGGCACTTCACGCCTTTTTATTTAAAAGCAGGATTGATCTTCTTTTTTAAATATTTTTTGCTAATATACTGTTATTCAAAACGCGATTGCAAGTAAAAGGCTCTTATCATGGACATCATCTCCTTTGGCGCAACGGACATCGGCAGGAAGCGGACCACGAATGAAGATTCATACCTGGTCGATGACAGCCTTGGCCTGTACGTCGTTGCCGACGGCATGGGCGGGCACGCGGCGGGCGAGGTGGCAAGCTCGGAGGCCATTGATGCGATCGCTTCCCTGGTCACGAACGAGCGCAAGCTGATCGAGGATTTCAAAAAAGGCGGGATCGATGTGGACGCCGGGCTCGGGAGGCTGTCTCGATGCCTCGAGAGCGCGATCCAGAGCGCGGCCTACCTGGTCCACAGCATCGCTGAAATCGATGAGGACAAGATCGGCATGGGGACCACGATCAGCGCCCTGCTCATCGTGGGTGAGCACGGGCTGACGGGCCAGGTCGGTGACAGCAGGGTTTACTATGTCCGGAAAAAGCAGACCGTGCAGCTTACCGAGGATCACACGCTGATCAACTGGCAGCTCAAGGAAGGGCTGATCACCCCCGAGCAGGCCTCCGTGGCCAAGAACCGCAACGTGGTCACGAGGGCCGTGGGGAGCAAGGATTACGTTCAGGTCGATGTCCAGTCTTTTCCCGTTCACCCGGAGGACAAGTTCATGCTGTGCTCGGACGGGCTGTACGAGTACATCAACGACATTGAAATCGCGGCCGTCCTGGACCACGATCCCGAGCCCGCCGTCAGGCACCTCGTCGAGCTCGCCCTGAACCGGGGCGGCAAGGACAACGTCACCTCCATCGTCGTAGAGATCGTCTAGCCGCCTGTCGTCGAAAGCCTTCTGCTGTAGCTGCTGGCCCTTGGCCAGCCTGTATCCGGCACGCCGAGGGCGTGCAGCACCGATGCCTGGGGTTTATGTATCCGGTCGTCACTGGTCGTCCCGCGAGAGGCCGAGCTGCTTGAGCTTCTTGTGAAGGTTGGTCCGCTCTATTCCGAGAAGCTGCGCTGTCTGCGAAATGTTCCAGCGCGTTTCCTGGAGCTTCCTGATGATGAACTTCTTTTCCATGGTTTCACGGAATTCCTTGAGCGTGCAGCTCAGCTCGCCTTGATCGAACTCATCGTCCTTGAATTTGCCGGTATCCAGCGTGGGGACGTCCGACGGCGTGATCGCATCCCCGCTCATGATCACCATTCTCTCGACAAAGTTTTTGAGCTCGCGCACGTTGCCGGGCCACTTGTACGATTTGAGCTGATCCATGGCCTCGTCCGTGATCGGCTTGATCCTGAAGTTGTTTTCCCTGCAGAACTCCGAGATAAAACGGTCGACGAGAAGCGGAATGTCGTCGATCCTCTCTCTCAGGGGGGGAACGTGAATCCGGATGACGTCGAGCCTGAAGTAGAGGTCTTCGCGGAAAATGCCGTCCTCCACGTCTTTTTTAATGTCATGGTTGGTCGCGGCGATGATGCGCACATCCACGTTCTTGGACCCTTCGCCTCCTATCCTCGTGATCTCGCCCGATTGAAGCGCCCTGAGGACTTTCGCCTGGGCGGACAGGCTCATGTCCCCGACTTCGTCGAGGAAAAGGGTCCCTCCGCTGGCCAGCTCGAACTGGCCCTTCCTGCTTCCCACGGCGCCGGTGAACGCCCCTTTCTCGTGTCCGAAGAGCTCGCTTTCAATGAGCTCCGAGGGAATCGCCGCGCAGTTGACCTTGATGAATTGCTTGTCCGCTCTCGGGCTCAGCCTGTGGATCGCCCATGCCACGATCTCCTTGCCCACGCCGCTCTCGCCCGTGATGAGGACCCTGCCTTTCGTGGGCGCGACTTTCTCGACCTCCGACATGATCTTCTGGATTGCCGAAGAGTTTCCGATTACTTCGTACCGCTTGCCCAGGATTGATTTCAGGGTCCTGAGCTCCGAGGCGAGGCGGTATTTGTCCAGGACCTGCCGCACGGCCAGGAGGACCCTGTCGCGGTCGAGAGGTTTTTCGAAGAAGTCCCAGGCCCCGAGCTTGACGGCCTCCACGGCGTCATGCAGCGTGGCATGCCCGGAAATCATGAGGATGGGGATGGACGCGTGCTGGTCCTTGAGGTTCCTGATTTTTTTCAGCGTCTCGATGCCGTTCATTCCGGGAAGCTTGAGGTCGAGGATGGCAATGTCGAACTCTTTTTTGCCCGTGAGCATGTCGAGCCCGGATTCGCCGCTCGTGGCCGTGCTGACGTAGTACCCTTCCCCCTCGAGGATTAATTTAAGCGACCTGAGGATGTTTTTTTCATCGTCGATGACAAGGATGTTTTCAATACACCCCTTGATTTCCCCGTTTTTCTCTAATATGTCTTTTTCTTCCATGATATATTGGGTAATATGGCATAAGAAATCCTAAAATAAAAGTTGCAAACTAAATCAGCATCGAAAGCCGGGTAGGGGAGGCTTTAACCGCAACACCTTATCAAGCGGGTCGCCCGAGCCAAAAGCCTCGATTGGCCGAAGGGTCTTGTCGAGGGCGACAGCCTCCCGTGAACAAACGAGCGTGATAAAGAAAAGAAGCAAGAGGCCGGCGCCGGTTTCCATCGGCGCATCGCTGGGCAGCTCCATGAAAGGAATTTTCCCGGAGCGCGGGCGCCTTCACAAGATCCTCCTGCTCTGGAAGGAGCTCCTGGGAGAGGAGGTCTTTCTCAATGCACGGCCCTCGTCGATAAGAAAAAACATGCTGATCATAACGGTCAGCGACCCGATCTGGCAGAGC
Organism: Pseudomonadota bacterium; assembly: GCA_043813155.1. GTDB lineage: Bacteria > Myxococcota_A > Polyangia > DRWM01 > DRWM01 > JBDRLK01. The sequence continues at coordinate 7,303 of JBDRLK010000445.1, forward strand.
GAGCTTCGGTATTTCGACGAGTCGTTCATGGAGAAGATCAACGCGGGCCTGTCGGACAGGGAAAGCATTAAAGCAATACGCTACAGGGTAGGGTACCTCGAAGGCGCGAGGCCGGAAAAGGACGAGCAGGAAGGGAAAGAAGAAGCTGCCGCCGTGGCCATTGAAAACCTGCCCGCGGACCTGAGAGAGTCCGTGATGAACGTGAAGAGTCCTTCGTTGAGGGGCCTGATGGCGAAGATTGCGTCCTCGATCAAGGACAGGAAAGAGGGCTAGTGCGGGCAACAGAGGATCGTTACAAGGAGAATACAACGTGATCGTGAATGTCAGCAGGAACAAGGCCAGCCGATTGATCAATCATGGCCCGGTGGTTCTGGTCACATGCGGGGGGGCGAAAGAGCCGAATATCATTACGATTGCCTGGGCCATGCCCGTGAGCAAGGATCCGCCCTACGTCGCGATTTCAGTCGGCGCCAATCGCTATTCGCACAGGCTCATCACGAAAAAGGAGGAATTCGTGATCTGCGTGCCGCCCCTGAAGCTGATGAACAAGGTGTGGACATGCGGAACGATCAGCGGGGCAAGTGCGGACAAGTTCAGGGAGGCCGGCCTGACGCCCAGGAAGCTGGAAGAGCTTGCCACGCCGGGCATCGAGGAATGCATCGCGCACCTCGAATGCAGGGTCGTGAACGCTATCAAGGCCGGGGACCACACGGTGTTTATCGGCGAGATCGTCCATGCCGAGGCGGTGAAGGAATATTTCAACGCCGACGGTACGGCGAAACCGGCCAAGGCGCTCACGTTTCACCACCTCGGCTCCAACAGGTTCGCGATCACCGGCCGGCAGGCCATCCCATCCGCCAGCCGCAAGTAATCACATTGTAGCTGCACGCCCTTGGCGTGCCTGTATGTGGCGCCCCGAGGGGGCGCAGCTACAATTGCGACACAGCCTCTTCAGGCTCCCGTGTTCCACAGGCACGCCAGGAGCGTGCAGCACCATGGGCGGCTAAAATCGCCCCTACCCACGTTTGGGAGGCATAAGGTATTCATGCGATGGCTTCTAATAGGACAGTCCGAGCCCGATGATCACGTCGAGGTTGATCGCGATGGTCGGGAACATGACGTCGCCCACGAGGTCAATGAAGATGTTGAACACGGGCGTGAAACGGTAGACGAACTGCACGCCGAGGCCGGCGTCGAAATTGCCCGAAGCGCGGTAAAAATCCCCGCTTTCCCCCTTGGGCAGAATCGTGTTCTTGATGATGTGGCGCATCATGCCGTAGCCGAAATGCAGGTATGGAAGAATGTTGAGCCTGCCGTTGACGTAGAAGAGGCGCAGGACCCTGACCCCGATGAGCCATGCGTCAAAATCGCTGTCATACCCCGGTGTGCCGCCGTTTGACAGCTGGTAGCGCGCGAACACGGCCAGCCCGAGGCCTCTTTTCAGAATGTATCCGAGCGACCACCTTGCGATCAGGCCGGTCTCGGCGCTGTTGTCGGAAATTTCGGGCCCGTCGTCATCCACGTCGGGTGTTTTCGGATTGTCCTCGTACACCTTTCCCGTAACGTAACCCGTTCCCGTGCCTATGCCGATCTGGAAAAACCAGTGGCCTGCGCAGGAGTCCGGGGGCCACTGCGTTTTCAGCTGCCACCATTTCTTCTTCTCTTTCTTCACCTCCCCGCCATCCTTCGCGTCCTCCCGGGCGCCTGCCTTGTCAGCCGTTTCCTCCTTGACCGGCGGGTCCGGCTGATCCCCCTGGGCCTTTTTCCTGTCCGTTGCCGATTTTTCTTCCACGAGCTCGTCCTGCGCAAAAAGCGCGGGCGAGTAAAACAGGAAGACCGACAGCATCAGTGCGAATGGCAGACTGATTTTTATTATTAACTTGTCCATAGTGCGTTTTCCGTAACAGCCTCGATACAGCTCTTGATGTCATGCTCCGGCCGGAATCCAAGGATGTTCTCCGCTCTTTCCGTGTCCACCATGCATGAGTGTTTCAGATAGTTGATCTCTCCCGGAACAATGTTTCCCAGCTTGAATTTTTTCGTCAGGGAAGAGATCCTTTTGAGTATTGACGAAGGCAGCGCCACGGGCTTCCTGCCGAGCTGCTTGAGCAGCCTGGAAAGGGGCATTTGCCCGGCGCCGGCGATGTTGAACACACCCTTGATGCCGGGCTTAAGCGCCAGGGCAATGGCCCTGGCAACGTCTTTTTCATGCGTCAGCTGGATCATGGGGTCGAAGCCCAGGCATGTCGGCGGTGTGCGCAGGCTCAGGTAGCTCATGAGCGGATTGATGACCGACCCGACGATATTCGCGGGCCTCAGGATGACCAGGCCGCAGTCCGGGTTGCGCCAGAAGGACGACTGGGCGAGCATGTCGATCTCGACGATATCCCTGATTTGATGGAAACGCTCGGCCCCGTACAGCGGGTGGTCTTCGGACAGGAACCGCGGGTTGTCGGGGTGGGGCCCGTACACGGACGCGTTGGACAGCAGCACCAGCTTGGATATCCTGTAATCGCTGATGAACTGCAGGATGCTGGAGAAAACTTCCAGGTTCCAGCTGTGCATGCCGACCCGTTTTCTCCGCTCGTCATAGGAAACGCCGAGGTGAACAACGGCGCCGGCTCTCGATTTGCGGAAGATATCGCGGCTCCGCCTTCTTCGAATATCCATTTTATACTGGATGATATCTCCCGGGAGGTCCTGGAAATCACGGTTGTCGATGCCGATGACCTCCATCTCCCTGTGCAGCATCCTGGCCGTGTTTTTCCCCAGGTTTCCGCAGATACCGGTGACGATCACTCTTTCCCGCGCCGCGTTTTTCAATACCGGGGGCATCCGCTCTCCACTACCAGAAAATGTGTTTGCGCTCCTTCAGGCCCTTGCTGAGCATGAGCTGGATCGTGTGTCTCACGACCCAGACCTTTTCGGCGATCACGCTGTCCTCGTCGTCGGGGTTGCCGTAAAAGTTCATGGGCTCCCCGATGTAAATCCTGTACTTGGAAGGAAGAGGCAGGAGCCCAATGATCGGGATAATCGACTGCACCGGAAAGGGGAGGCCCGGCATGCCCAGCAGCCTGGCAACCCTCTTGACGTTCGCGATCGAGGGATACTGCTCCTCGGCGCCCACCACGGCAATCGGGACAATGGGACAGTTGGTTTCCAGGGCGAGCCGCATGAACCCGAGCCCGAACTCGGTCAGGGTGTAGGCCTGGGAGTAGGGCTTGACGATTCCCCTCGCGCCTTCCGGGAACACGAGGACCATTTCGTCGCGCTTGAAAAGCAGCTTCAGGTTCTCAGGCCTTCCCGTAAGCTGGCCGCAGCGCTGGAAAAACGTATTGAAGAAGGGCAGGGTCGCCGTCCACTTCTCGAGCATGCCTCGGGCCAGTTTCGGCTCTTTCGAATCCAGCAGCAGGCCCGTGCCGATCATGAGGCCGTCAATGGGAATCTGACCGGAATGGTTGGCCACGAGCATGCATTTGCCTTCCGGTATGTTCCGGGTGCCGAGCATCCGGACCCGGAAGTAGTAGCGGTAGATAAGCCCTGCGATCACGAGCGCGTAGACCGCGTAGTTGAAGTCGAACCCGAATGGATCGTATTCCTTGCCATGATACCTGCGCATGATCAGCTCTATTCTTCTGTCGAAGTCGGGCGCGATGAAGCGTCTGGCAAAGTTAAGGAGCGGCTCCGGCAGGAGGCTCTGGGACGCGCTCACCCAGCTGTCCAGCGAGCCGTAGGATTTGTCAATGCCGAAATCCTGTCCGTTTTCGTCCATGGAGCTGGTTATCCCTGCTTGAATTGTTCAGGCTGCCTGCGGCCGCTGTTACTTTTTCTTCTCTTCGGGGGGAGGACAATCGAGACACTTGTGGTCCTTGTATTCGAGGAGACCGTCGGAATCCTGGAAGCCGTGGCTGGAGATGATCGTAAACCAGCCTTCGATCATGAACTTGTGACCGATGTCGAGGTCCCACACGCATGGGGGAAGCTCAACTCCTTCCGGGATGTCCACCACAATTCCCTTTTCAGCGTCTTCCTTGCATTTTTCCATCTGCTGAAACCCTTCCGCGTACCCGACGAGCGTCAGCCTGTATTTCGGGTTCTTTTCCCCCATGGTATCGGCAAGCCACAGGTGCGGCATCTTCGCGGGCGGGCATGTTTTTCCTTCTACGCAGAAAGGCTTGTTGTAGGTCTCAACCACGATTCCCGAGACCCGGACCCTCTGGCGCATCGTTTCCGACTTCTTTTTCCGCAACCCGAAAATCGAATAGGAGCCGTCCGGGTAGTTGATGGGTACGTTCGGGATCTGGATCGTGGGCACCGAAGGCAGGTTCGGCGTGAAATCCGCCGCCTTTTCCTCCTTGGGCGGGGGCCCGCCGATGGGATTGCTGCATGCGAGCGCAAGAACCGCGAGGAACCCGAGTAAAAACAGCGCAAAGCCTGATTTGCATGGTTTTTCCAGCATTAAAAATCTCCTATAAACTCAATTATTTGAACTTTAATATTTAAAATGCCTAAAAATCAAGATATAAGTGAAATTTATTTGTCAGGATGTCATAATAACCGCAGCCGGATGAAAACACGCGAAGCCACAATGATTCCACTGATCCTGCTTCTTTTTGCGGGCTGTTTTGTGGGAGGCAAGAGGGAAAAGCGGGTCGAGGCTGATGCAGGTGCGCCAAGGGGCGGGGGCGACCGCTGCAAGGGGATTTCCTCCGGGATAAACGAACAGGAGCAGGAGAAGCTCAGGAAGTATTTTGCTGCGGGCACGCCGAAACCCGGCGGGGTTCTTCGCATACATACGGACACGGAGCCGCCGCATCTGCAGCCGGTCCTGAGGCCCGACGCGGCCATTGTCAGAATGGTCCAGGGGCATGTTTTCGAGCCCCTCGTGATCAGGGACCCCGTGACCATGCAGATGAAAGGGGCCCTGGCCGCGCGGTGGGAATTCGACGAGAGCGAGCAGACCTACACGTTTTACCTGCGCGAAGGCGTGAAATGGCATGACGGGGCGGATTTTTCATCCAGGGACGTGATGTTCACCTTGGACCTGCTCATGACGCCCTCCACGAGAGCCGTGACCATGCGCAGCAGCCTCGAGGAGGTCGATTTCTGGAAGGCCGACGGGCCGGATAAGATCATCCTCCACGTCAAGAACAAGAATTTTCTTTTTCTTCAGAACCTCGAGGGCCTTCCAATCCTGCCGCAGCACATATACGGCAAGGGGGATTTCAACACCCATCCGAACAACAGGGACCCCGTTGGAACGGGACCGTTCAGGTTCAAGAGCTGGCGCCAGGGAAAGTCGATCACCTTCGAGCGCAACGATCGGTACTGGGGGCAGAAGCCCTGGCTCGACGAGGTCGCGTATGTCATCCACAGGGACAGGAACGTGGCATTCCAGCTGCTGAAGAAGGGCGAGATCGATATCATGCCCCGGCTCGATACAACGCAGTATTTCGAATACGGCAAGAGCGAGGACCTGCGGGCCGGGTTCCATCGCATCGCGTTTCAGACCCCCGACTATTCTTTCTTCATGTTCAACACGAAAAGCCCGGTTTTTTCCGACGTGAGCGTTCGCAGGGCCATGGCCATGCTGCTCGACCTCGAGAAGATCAGGTATTCGGTGCACAAGTGCCTGGCCAGGATCGTGTCGGGGCCCTGGCCCTTTGTCCACCCGGCCTATAACAGAAAGGTAAAACCCTATCGCTTTGACGCGGCGGCGGCGGACGCCCTGCTCCTGAAGGCCGGCTGGAAGGATTCGGACGGTGACGGTGTGAGAGACAGGAAAGGAAAAAAGCTGCAGTTTACTTTCATCATACCGACCGTGTCGAAGGATGTGCAGCGCATGGCGACCATCTACCAGGAGGACCTGAAAAAGGCGGGCATAGAGATGGAAATCGCGCTTCAGGACTGGTCCGTTTACGTGGACATGTGCAGGAATCATGAGTTCGACATGGCCGCCATGATGTGGGACATGGAGTGGGAGAATGATCTCCTCGGGCTCTTTCACACGAAAAGCATCAATGGCGGGCAGAATTTTCCGGCCTGGAGCAATGATGATGCGGACGCCATTCTCACCGAGGGAAGAATGGAGCTCGACGACGAAAAGAGAAACGCCATGTTCAGGAGGCTCCAAAAAATCCTCCATGACGAGGTGCCTTACATCTTTGCTTTTTCACCGGTGGAATCGGCGCTGATCAGCAGGAAGCTGCGGGGGACCGGCCTTCTTGCCGGGATCAGGTGGTTTCAGGCGGAGAATATCTGGACGCAGTAGGGAGAAGATGGCTCGATACATCACGCGAAGGCTCCTTCTGACCATTCCGACCCTCATCGGGATAAGCGTGGTCACCTTCATCCTCGTGCATCTGGCGCCCGGAACGCCCGTGGGCACGGAAATGGCCCTGTCCCTTCAGTCGCATGACGTGGAGGAGGAGCTGAAGGAGTATTCGCGCGCCTATTTCCTCCACCTTCCCCTGTTCGTGAACGTCAATGTCCAGGACATCCGCAAGGACGTGGATGACCTCCTGTACATGCTCAGGGACAAGGACAAGCAGGAGTTTATAAGAAGGCAGCTCATTTACATGGGCGGGGCCACGCTGCCCTACATCCTACCCAGGCTCGAAGAGATGAAGCCGGAGGAGCTTGAGATCGTGCTCGATGCGCTCGAGAGGGTGGCGGAAAGAATGGGCGTTGCCGGGGATTTGAAAAAGAGCGAGGACCCGGCCTCGTTCTGGCGCTCCTACTGGTCCTACTACAAGATGGACTACAGGAAATCCAGGGCAAGGAGGCTGGTGGACAGGTTCATCAATTTCAATGACGAGCTTGCCTACAAGGAGATCGTCAGGCTGGACACGTACGCCTTCCCCGCGGTTTTCGAGGTGCTGAAAGGCGAGCGGGACACGGGCCGCATAGAGGCCCTGGTGAAATTCGTGGAACACGCCACGGGCAAGCAGCCGGCCGGCGTGGACAAGGACGATGCCGAGGGCATGGAGCTTGTCGTATCGGGCTGGGAGGACTGGTGGTGGCGGTACGAAGACGAGTTCTCGAGCTGCGACGGCCTGTGCAGGATCTACGGCGTGGTCACGAAGACCCGGTATTTCCACTGGGTCCAGCGCCTCTTCAAGCTGGATTTCGGCATTTCGATCACGGACGGCAGGAGTATCAACGAGAAGCTGAAAGAGCGGCTTCCCGTGACGCTGCTTCTGAGCATGCTGGCCCTTCTCATTTCCTACGTCGTTTCCGTGCCCCTGGGGATCTACTCGGCCATGAACGTGGGAAAGCCCATGGACAAGGTGATATCGCTGCTGCTGTTCATTCTTTACTCGCTTCCCTCCTTCTGGCTGGCCATCATCCTGATCAGGCTGCTGTGCGGCGTGGGGACCTTCGACATATTCCCGATCCAGGGCCTCGTTACCCAGGGATCGGAGGCATGGCCCATTCACGCCCGGGCGCTCGATTTGCTGCACCATCTTGTTCTGCCCGTGCTGTGCCTGTCCTATGTTTCGTTCGCGACGCTGTCCCGCTACCAGAGAAGCGCGACGCTCGAGGTTCTCAGGCAGGATTACATCAGGACGGCACGGGCCAAGGGGCTGGGTGAGACGGCCGTGGTCATCAGGCACGTGCTGAAGAATTCGCTGATCCCGATCGTCACGCTGCTGGGCGTTCAGATACCGTTTCTTATCGGTGGCTCGGTTATCGTTGAAAGGATTTTCGGCATAGAAGGCATGGGGCTCGAAACGTTCGAGGCCATACGAAACAGGGACTATAACTGGATACTGTCCGTGGCGTTCATTACATCGATGCTGACCGTCGCGGGCATGCTGATTTCGGATATCCTGTACGCTGTGATAGATCCGAGGATATCGTACCAGAAGAGGTAAAAAATCGAGTGGTGCTGCGCGCCCTCGGCGCGCCCGAGGATTGAAATGTAGCTGCGCGCCCTCGGCGCGCACGAGGATTGAAATGTAGCTGCGCGCCCTCGGCGCGCCCGAGGATTGAAATGTAGCTGCGCGCCCTCGGCGCGCGAATAAATCGAATTAACCGTCATGAAGTGGAGAAAGACCATACCGGGCATTATCCTGAAGAGGATCAGTGTCAAGATCTGCGTGGCCGTTGTGCTGACGTACGCCCTGATGGCGCTCTTTGCGGATTTCATTGCCTCGGATATGCCGATTCTCCTGAACTATGAAGGCAAAACCTACTGGTTCGCCAACCTGAGCGAGCCGAAAGAGCTCAAGGACCTCGACAACATCACGCTGATGAGCCTGATGGTAAAAGACGAGGACTGGGGCATATTCCCTCCGGTTCCCTACGGTCCGCTCCAGTCCAAGGTAGGAGGGGATATCGAGGCCCTGGGGGCGCCGTCGGCGCGCCACATCATGGGGACGGACGACAGGGGCAGGGATGTGCTTGCGCGCGTCGTGCACGGAGCCAGGATTTCCCTTCTCATCGGTTTCGTGGCCGTGTTCATCTACGTTGTCATCGGCATCTTTCTCGGCGCCGTTGCCGGGTACTACGGCGGCTGGCTGGACAACGTCATCTCGAGGGTCATAGAGACCATGATGAGCTTCCCCACGTTCTTTTTCATCCTCATCATCCAGGGCCTGCTGCAGAGGAGCTCGATCCTTCAGATCATGATCGTTATCGGGCTCACGCGGTGGACGGACGTGGCCAGGCTCGTTCGCGCCGAGGTTTTAAAGGTAAAGAATGAAAACTACATACTGGCCGCAAAGGCCATGGGGCTGAGCAGCGGCCGCGTGCTGCTGCGGCACGTTCTTCCGAACTCGATAGGGCCGGTCATGGTGGCGGCCTCCCTGGGCATAGCCGGCACCGTGCTGATCGAGGCGGCGCTGTCGTTCCTCGGTTTCGGGACGCCGCCGCCCAGCCCGAGCTGGGGAGAGATGCTGACCCAGGCCTACGAGAACCCGCATTGCTGGTGGCTCATGGTCATGCCCGGGGCGGCCCTGTTCACGACCGTGCTGTCCTATAACCTGATAGGGGAGGCGCTCCGCGATTCCGTCGACCCGAGGCTGATGTACCAGTAATGACAAATAACACTATCAAATGCGCGGGTAGGGGAGGCTTTAGCCTCCCGCTCATTCTTCATGTAATATTTCTGTCCCTCCTGCTCCCTTTTCTTTCGTGCTCCAAGACCGCGCTCAAGCAGAAGAAATGCGCGGAGGCGCGGGAGAAAATCATCGAGCTTTCCGTCACCGTGGAAAAAAGTCTGGGCCGCATGGCGCCGGAAAAGGAGCGCTGGAGCAAGGAAGAGATCCGCAAGGCCGTGGAATCGAGGCTCGACCCTGAGGGGGAATTCATCGAAAACTGCGTGAAAGACCTTCCCGATCAGGCCGTGGACTGCATCATCAAGTCAAAGAAGCTCGCCGAGCTCGACCGCTGCATGAAGTAGATCGGGATTTTTCCTGCCCTTAGGGCTCGCGAAATAATAACTTCCCAT
>JBDRLK010000446.1:0-3713 GCA_043813155.1 Pseudomonadota bacterium
TCATAGAAATAATGGATGAAATTCAAGATTCAAGGCCCGGCCCCCATACTCCCCCCGGAATCGTGAATGCACCTGTTTTAACCGTACGTGTTGACTACCGCATGGATGATGGATATCCTTGCCTCTGCATTTGAAACGCTGACGAATGAATGGTGCTGCCGGCCCCCGGACCACCCGCGCCAGACCCGACCGGGCACGCCGGGGGCGTGCAGCACCGCCACATTTTCGCGAGAGAAGTGAAATGAAAAAGCCAAAAAGTCTCGTCACGGGCGCATGCGGGTTCATCGGCTCGCACGTTGTCGAGGTCCTGACCGAAGCGGGCCACGACGTCATCGCCACGGACCTGGAATCCTCGTATGAAACGCGCGACGACAAGAGAAAGGTGTCGGCCGATGCCGTGCGCAACAGCGGCGCCGTGTTTATTGCGTCCGACATGACGAAGATAAGCACGCTGCGCAAGCTGCCCATGGACGTTGATTACATCTTTCACGTTGCGTCGGTCTTCAGCTACGGCGTCCCCTGGGAGCTGCTGTACAACGTGAACGTGAAGGGAACACAGAACCTGATCGAGCTGGTCAAGGAAAACAGGAAGCTTCGCAAATTCGTCCTCTGGGGAGCCGGCGGCGTGTACGGCGCGCCCGAGAGGCAGGAGATTCCGTTCAGGGAGGACGTGACACTCCCCGATCCTCCCAACAACTACCTGCGATCCAAGTGGATGCAGGAGTTTTACATCATGCAGTGCGGCCAGAAGATCGACCTGCCCTGGGTCAGCGTCCGGCCGACAACGGTGTACGGGCCGCGCGGCTATTACGGCGGCGGCCAGATGCTCATGGGCCTCGCGTCCGCCCCGGTCCTCATGGCGCCGCGCAATTTCACGGGCCGCATCCCCTTTATCCACGTCAGGGACGTGGCAAGGGCCGCGCTGCACCTGGCGGTCCACAACGAGGCGGTCAAACAGGTGTACAATGTCAACGACGACTCGCTCATGACGACGATCGAGTTCTTCAAGTTCATGGCGGACCTGAGAGGCCACAAGTTCTTTACCCTTCCCGCGATCAACCACTATTACATCAGGAAGCTGGCCAAGACCATCGGCGCCATCGAAGCTTTTATAACCGCGGACATCCTGGGCATCGGCCCCTTCATGGAAACGGACGGCGTTGATTACCTGAACGGTGATTTTGTGTATTCCAACGAGAAACTCAAAAGCACGGGCTTCGAATTCCTGTATCCCGACCCGAGGCCCGGAATAGAAGAGTCCATCAAATGGTTCCTCAAGAACGGGTGGATGAAGGGATAAGACCTGCCGCGCCCCCGGCGCGCCCGAACACAACGTGGACTGTAGCCGCGCGCCCTCGGCGCGCCCGAACAAGGAGAGCAACCCATGAGCCCAGAAAAAAAAGCCCCTGAGCCGATAACCGCCAGGGGAGAACGCTACGATTACGTGTCGCTTGCCATTGCCGGCGACGAAGAGCTCGAGATGGTCATGAGGCTTGGCGTCATGCCCGACCTGGAGAAGCTGGCGGGCTGGGAATTCAAGGGCTGGAACTCGACCGACATGGCCTACCTGATCCAGTCCAAGAAATTCAAGAAAGGCTTTTACAGGGACAGGGCGGCGAACAAGGTGCTCGGCTACAACGTCGTGGTCCTCCAGAACGGCCTGGGCGAGCCCTGGATCGAAAGGCTCAAGGGCTCGGACGCGATCAGGGAGAGGTTTTACGAGCCCTACCCCGTGGACATCAACGAGATCGACAACAGGTACCCCAACGCCCTGATGCTCCATTACGGCAAGCCGAAGAACAATTTTACCCTCGACCCCGCCAGGCTCCTTCGCGATTACCTGGTCCAGGTTTACCCGGACAACTTCGACCTCTACCTCGGCAAGGCCTTCAACGCGCTCGGCTTCTTCAGGATGTTCCAGGGATACTTCATCCTCGAGAAAAACAACCGATCGCTCCTGTAGCCGGCAACCGGCGACCGCCTCAATGAAAGAAAAGGATGTGCAACCATGATCAAGCTGATGATTGTCGGCGCCTGCGGAAGAATGGGCAAAGAGGTGATGAGGGCGGCGGCCGGCGCGGACGGCCTGACCATTGCCGCGGCCGTGGAGCACGGCTCCCATCCCGACCTGGGAAAAGACGCCGGCCTGGCGGCCGGCGCGGGCGGGACGGGCGTCAAGGTGAGCGCCGGCATTGCCGGCGCGCTTGCGGGCGTTGACGCGGTCATTGATTTTTCGCTCCCCGACTCCACGATGGCGCTCCTCGGGGCGCTGCGGGACGACCCGAAACCCGCCATCATCGCAACGACCGGCCTTGGCGAGGACATCATGGAAGCGGCCCGGGCGGCCGCGTCGAAATCCCCCGTCCTGCTTGCCTCCAACATGTCCTGCGGCGTTGCCGTGCTCAAGCACCTGACGCGCGAGGCCCTCAAATTCCTCGCCGGGTTCGACGTGGAGATCGTTGAAAGCCACCACCGCGGCAAGGCCGACGCGCCGTCCGGCACGGCCGGCGACCTGCTGCGCATCCTGAAGCAGGGCCTGGAGAATCAAAAACTGGAAACAGAAATCCTCCACGGCCGCAGCGGAAAGCTTGCAAAGCGCAAAGCCGGGGACATCGGCGTTCACGCTGTCAGGGGAGGAAGCGTGACCGGAGAGCACACGGTTTTCTTCCTTGGCGACGGCGAGAGGATCGAGATCAAGCACACGGCCGAGCACCGCGGAATTTTCGCGCTCGGCTCCCTCAATGCCGTCCGGTGGCTCGTAAAGCAGCCCGCCGGCCTGTACTCCATGGACGACTTCGTCAAATGAAGCGCAACTTCCGCATCCTGATTGAATACGACGGAACAGAATTTCACGGGTGGCAGGTCCAGCCCGGGCAGAGGACCGTGCAGGAAGAGCTCGAAAAAGCCATCGAGACCGTCACGAAGCAGACGATAAGGGTCTACGGCGCGGGCAGGACCGACGCGGGCGTCCATGCCCTTGGACAGGTGGCTAATTTTTTCCTCGAGGAAGACGAGACCGGCGCGCCGCCTGTCACGGCAGGCAAGCTGCTGGCCGGCCTGAACGCCCTGACGGGCGACGACATCACGGTGCGCAGCGTTGAAGAAGCTGCAGAAACCTTCAGCTCCCGCAAAGGCGTGGCGGCGAAAACCTACCGGTACAGGATCGACAACGCGAAATTCCCCTCTCCCCTGCTGCGGCGCACGCACCTTCACGTTTCAGCGCCGCTTTCCATCGATGCCATGAACGAGGCGGGCCGCCTTCTCGAGGGGACCCATGACTTCACTGCCTTCCGGGCCGCGGACTTCGACGATTCCAACCCCGTGGTGCGCGACATGAAGCAATGCATCGTTGAAAAGCGGGGCAGCGAGGCGACGATCAGCGTTGTCTCAAGGGGCTTTTTGAAAAACATGGTCCGCATCATCGCGGGCACCCTGCTTCTCGTCGGCCGCGGCAAGATGCAGCCCGCCGAAATCCCGGCCATCCTCGAATCCAGGGACCGCACAAAGGCCGGCCCCACGGCGCCCGCCCACGGCCTCGTCCTCGTAAACATCGAGTACGCGTAGCCCGATGAACGGATCCCTTCACGCCGCTCGCAGTGCGGGGCTTTAGGGCGCACTCAGAAATAGATTCACAGAATAAGGGCTAATGTTCTCATTACATGCAATGACATTTTCTGGGCGTCGAGGCGCCCGCCTGGCAAGGCGCGGGGTCC
>JBDRLK010000447.1:0-14077 GCA_043813155.1 Pseudomonadota bacterium
CCTGACGAAGGTCTCCGATTACACGAAGCAGCCCGAGACGCAGGGGGGCCTGGTCAAGACGCTGGATTTCAAGATCTACCTGGGAATACTGACGGAAAAGTACAACGGCAGCCACCAGGAGGACCTCAGGCGCACGGCGGCCGTGGCGATCGACATGGTGGTCGTGAACCTGTACCCCTTCCGTGAAACAATTGCGAGGGAGGGGGTCACGGTGGAAGAGGCGAGGGCGAACATCGACATCGGGGGCCCCTGCATGGTGCGGGCGTCGGCGAAAAACTACCTGAGGGTGGCTTCGGTCGTGGACCCGGGCGACTATGCCATGATCCTCGGGCGCCTGAAAGAGCTCGGAGGAAGGCTCGATGCGGCAACGAGGTTCAGCCTCGCCCGCAAATCGTTCGAGCACACCGCGCAGTACGACAGGGCCATAGCTTCTTTTCTCGCCGAAGCCTCCATGGACAGCGTGAAGAGCTGTTACAATTTCAAGGACGAGTGAGATCATGACAGAGGATTACAAGAAGGCCTACAGGACCATCATGGACGATAACTTTCCCGAAAAGATGGAGGTGACGTTCATCGATGGCGGCAAGAGGCAGACGCTCACCTACGAGAAGGCCGCCTGGGTCGTGGACGGCGTGCGGAAGGGGCTGCGTTACGGGGAGAATCCCGGCCAGGAAGCGGCCATGTACCGCCTTGTGGGAGGCAACCTGGTGCTGGGCGAGGTTGAGACCATAGAGCCCGGGAAATACCTGGCCTCGAACATGGAAATGATCCGGCAGGGCAAGCACCCGGGGAAAATCAACCTCACGGACGCGGACGCGGCCATGGGGATCCTTCGCTACCTGACGCAGAAGCCGACGGCGGTCATCGTCAAGCACAACAACCCCTGCGGCGTCGCCGCGGGCGGCAGCCTGGTAGAGGCTTATACCCGCGCGTTCATGGCCGACAGGGTGGCGGCCTTCGGCGGGGCCATCGGCCTCAACAGGCCGGTGGACAAGGCCACGGCCGAGGCGATACACCGACAGTACGCCGAGGTCGTCCTTGCACCTGAATACGAGGAGGGCGCGGTGGAAATCCTGGGCAGGCACAAGAACCTCAGGATCATGAAGGTGGAGAATATCGGGAGGCTGGCGCAGTTCGCGCCGCTGCGTTTCGTGGATTTCAAGAGCCTCGTGGACGGAGGAATTATCGCGCAGCTTTCGTTCGTGCCGCTGGCCAGGGCAAAGGAAGATTTCAAGGTTGCGGAGGTGAAGCACAAGGACGCGCTTTACAGGATAAAGAGAGCGCCCACGGACGCCGAGTACGATGACATGGTCTTCGGCTGGATGGTGGAGTCCGGCGTGACGTCGAACTCCGTCATCTACGTCAAGGACGAGTGCACGGTCGGCATCGGGACCGGCGAGCAGGACAGGGTCGGCGTTGCCGAGATCGCGCGGGACAAGGCTGTGAGGAAGCTCGCGGACAGGGTTTCGTGGGAGAAGTGGAAAACGCCGCTTGGCGAGCTCGAGGACGAGGACAAGAAGCGGGAGGCCCGGGCGGAGGCCGAGGAAAAGAGGGGAGGGCTTCCCGGCAGCGTCATGGTGAGCGACGCGTTCTTCCCGTTCCGCGACGGCGTGATGGTAGGGTTGAACGAGGGCGTGAAAGCCGTTGTCCAGCCCGGGGGGTCGGTCAACGATTACGACGTGATCGAGGCATGCAACGAGCACGAGGCCACCATGGTTTTCACGGGCCAGCGATCTTTCAAGCATTGAAAGGGCGGCAACCCCGCTTTGATGCCCGCTGCAGAGCAGATGTTTCCATGTTGTTGCCTTGGGATGAAAGTCGTGCTACATATTCAATCAGGAAATCAAGGGAGACCCGAACATGTGTGAGTCAAAGGTTATTTTGAAAAAGAGCAGCGGAGAGGAGGAGGTCATCATGGAGGAAGCCTCGGCGGTCAAGTACGTGGGAAAGAAGATCGTGGTGATCAATCTCATCGGCGAGAATGTCGAGCTCAACGCCGACATCAGGGAGGTTGACCTCATGGGGCACAAGATCGTTCTTTTCGAGAAATAGACGCCGGATCCGCAGGCGTGCGGAAGAATCGGCCCGTCCCTGGGGCCGCAGTCATCCTGCCGTTTTTAGAGCCTATCCACAATGATCCTGCCGTTTTTTGAATCCGCAATCCCGCCTGGTGTATAGTGAATCGCATGAAGAGGAAAACGAGAAATTTCAGGCGGTGTCGTCTCCAGGCTTATATTGATTTTCCCGATTTTCCCAGGAGCTTCGACTGGACCGTGGTCAATGTTTCTCCGGAGGGGTGTCAGCTGGCGGGCAATCTGAATTTTCATCTGAATGAAGTAGTTCGCTGCGTGTTTTCGGTTCCGGAGAAGGCCCTGGAAACGGAAATCAATTCAAAGGTCGTGTGGAAATCGGGCAACAGGTACGGGCTGGAGTTCCTGAACTTTCCCGAGGGCCGGAAGCTTTATTTCGCCATGGCCATCTACGGCGCCCGGAAAGCCGCCTGAACCGCCACCGCCCGGGCGACCGTCGACTGTCTATCCCGTCGGGATCGTTATAATCTCTATCACGGCCGGAGCGATCGGCGGCGCTTCCGGAAGAACCTCCTGGCCCCCGATGACCAGCACCCTGCAATCGAAAAGAAGAATCATCACGTGATCGTGGCGAGGCGAAGCGAGCTGCGGGCCGAGCATTTCCCACACCCCGGTGTCAGGGTCGTAGACCTCGATGGAGCCCGTGGACGAGGATGGCGAAAGGGAGTCGCTCCAGCCGCCGGAAACGAGCACCCTCCCGTCCGGGAGCCTGACCGCGGCGTGAGCCATTCTTCTTTCGTTCATTTCCGCCGCGGGCTCGAATGAATCGGCGCCCGGGTCGTACAGCATGGCCATGCCGAGCGTTCCGTCGCCGGCGTTGGCGCCGCCCGCCACCAGGACCCTGCCGTCGAAAAGCAGCGTGGCCGTGGGAGCTTTCGCGGGATGGGCCAGGTGCGACAGGCTCGGCGAGAATCTCAGTGTCGACGGGTCGAACAGCCCGGCGGAAGCAAGCTCCCCGCTGCCGCTGTCCCCTCCGACGACCAGTACTTTTTCGACCGAGGGAATGTACGCGGCGGCGTGAAAGGCCCTCGGGTCCGCCATCTCCCCCGTCATGACGAAGCGTCCTTCCACGGGGTCGTAAAGCTCGGCGGTCTGGTGGAAGGCGAAACCGACGGCCGACAGCCCGCCCGTCACGAGCACGCTGCCGTCAGGCAGGAGCGTGGCGCCGTGGGCTTCCCGCGTCGAGTGCATGTTGGAGGAATACCTGAACAGGCCTTCGCCGGGGTCGTAGATCTCCGATGCCGCCAGGCTCCCGTAGGTGGGATGAAATCCCCCCGTCACCAGGAATGTCCCGTCCGTGAGCCTGGTAACGGCGGAAAAGTTCCTTCCCCTGCGCAGCGGGCCGGTTTCAACCAGCCCGGATGTCTCGGGATCGAATAGTTCAGCGGACGTCTGAATGCCTGTCTCGAAGTCATACCCGCCGGCAATCAGCACGCGCCCGTCGTCGAGCCTTGCGGCAAGAGGCGCGTAGCGGCCGCCGGCCATGTCCGCGGCGTGCTCGACGCCGGGCTCCCGGGCGAAGTCGCAAAGAGTGGGCCCGGGCTCGGATTGCATATCCGAGCCATCCTCCTGCGCGACGTCCACGCCCTCCGGGTCTTCGTCCGCTGCCTCTTCGCCGTCTTCACACTTCTCCTCGTCTTCCCCGATTTCCTCCCCCATGGTGTCGCCTGCGGTCTCGTCGTCGCGAAGGTCGCCTTCTTCAGCGCCCGTATCGGCAGGCGGGCCGCCGCCGCTGCATGCCGGCGATAAGGCCGCCAGGGCGAAAAGAACTATGGCCAGGCGAACGTTCATTCGATTATCCTCGTCTTTTCAGTATCTTCCCGATTATGGGAAGGGGGTCAACGAAAACCGGATGAAGCTCGTCCAGGCTGTACCCCTCCCCGACGCCGTCGAGGCCGGCGCATATCCTGTCCAGCGAGCAGAGGCTGCAGCACCCGGCCTTGTCGTGGGCAAAAGATGTCTGGTGAACCGTCCCCTTGTCGTCGAGAAAATGGGTGACCCTGTCTTCCCCCTTGACGATCTTTCTCGTCTCCGTGGAAACGTGGGCGAATTCAACCATATAGCACAGCGGCACCCTCTCGATCCTGAAAGTTTTCCCCGCCTGCTCGAGAAATCGAAGAGCCCTGAACAGGGACAGCTCGAATTCCCACAGCCCGGGTATGGTGTCCGGGTTTTGGGCCACCCTGTTCATGAAGGGGTCGAGATTGTTGAAAACAAAGTGATGGATAAAGGGGCGGCGCTCCACGAGAAACGCCGCGAGCCTGTCGAGGTGGTCGGCGTTGTAATGATTGATCACGATGTTGATGTCGACGGCAACGCCTCCGGGGCGCCTTCCGATCCTGTCGAGAGCTTTCAGGGCCATGTCCAGCGAGTCCTCTTTTCCCGTCAGGTCCGCCACGATGTCCGGCTTGTGGGAGTAGATGGACAGGTGGATGTGCTTCAGCCCGGATTCGACGAGCTCGTCCAGCAGCCCGCCCGCCTCGCCGATGAGCCGGCCGTTCGTCACGATTCTCGGCTCGATGTTCCTGGAAAGGGCATAGCGAATGAACGCGGGAAGCAGCGGCGAAAGGGTCGGCTCGCCGCCCGTGAAAATCACCCCGTCGTATCCCCTGTTGACGAGGTCGTCGACGAGCTTTCTTCCCTGCCTCTCGGCCAGGTCGACCTCCATGGGAGGATTCGAGCAGAACCTGCACTGCTGATTGCAGCGCCTGGAAACCTGTATGTATCCGAGCCTGGCCATCACGGGGCGGGCACCATTTCGTCGAAGCCGTATTTTTCGGGATACTCGCGCCAGGGTCCTTCGCAGACAGGGTCGCGGCGGCACTCGCCGCAGCGCGGGCCTTTCAGCTTCCCTTCCCGCAGCCTGTACTCCCCGTAGTCTTCGATCACGGCTTCAGCGTCCACGACCCTGGTGCGGGGTATTCTTTTTTCCACGACGCAGTCTTCGTACCCGGGCAGGATGCAGTAGGGTATGGCCTCGGTACAGGCGGGCCTGCCTGCTTTCATCCCCACGTCGAGCCCTTTCATGACATGGGGCGCGATGAGCGTGAACCTGGGAACAATGGACGAAAAGTTCATCCCGGCGGCGCCCACGGGGTGAACAAAGGCGAGCTGGAACTGGTCGACACCGAGCGCCACGAGAAGCTCGGCCAGCTGCGGCAGGTTTCTGAAATTGGAGCGGGTGATCACTGAGTTGGTCAGGACGACCTGGCCGAGCTCCTTGAGATTATGGATGCCCTTTACGGTCTGCCTGAAGCTCCCGGGGGAGCGGGTCAGGTAATCGTGAAGCTGCCCGGTGTGGCCGTGAAGAGCGGGCGAGAACTCGGTGGCTCCCGCGTCTATGGCGTCGAGGCACAATTGCCTGGAGGCGAAAACCCGGCCGTTGGTCTGGACCTGGACGGTTTTGTAGCCCAGGCTGCGGGCCAGGCGAAGAAGCCGCATGAGGTCTTTTCGCAGCGTCGGCTCCCCCCCCGTGAACACGACACCGTCGGCTGTCCGCCTCGCGCTCTCGAGCTCGGCTGCCAGCCTGCCGTAGGGAGGCTGGGAAAACCTGCGGCGCTTGTCTCCCTGCACGCAGAACCGGCACAGGTTGTTGCATCGAAATCCGATTTTCAGATCCAGTCGAGATTGACGCATGCTCAACATAATAAACCAGGTGCGCTCCGGCTTCTACAGTCTAATATATGGACTTTGATGTTTTTTCGCAACTTTCCTTGATTTTTAAAGGATATCACCTAAAATTAAGATTGATAAAGGAGGTAGCACCTGCAATGAAATACACATCCCAATTGAGAATCATAGTTATCCTGCACGCCTTCATGTTCGCCATGTCCTGCGGGTCTTCGTCCGTTTACAACCCGGGCGACGGGGACACCGACTTTGAGTGGGATGGGGACATCCCGCCCGACTGGATCGATGTCGCCGACGCGGACGGCGACACGATCTCGGACACGGATGAAGGCGCTTTCACTGAAACGGACACGGACATGGACGGGACGCCGGACTACCTTGACCAGGACTCGGACAACGACGGCATCCCCGATTCGGTCGAGGCCGGCGACGGCAACCCGGCCACGCCGCCCGAGGACGCGGACGCCGACGGCAGGCCGAATTTCCGCGATGATGACAGCGACGGCAACGGCCTGCTGGATGCGGTGGAGGGGATGGGCGACACGGACGGCGACGGGAAGCAGGACTTCCGCGACCTGGACAATGACGGCGACAACATGAGCGACATCACCGAGATGGGAGGCAACCCGTCGGCGCCCGTGGATTATGATTCCGACGGGTTCCCCGATTACATGGACACGGATTCGGACAACGACACGATTCACGACAGGGCAGAGACCACGGTCGACACGGACGAGGACATGATCCCGGACTATCATGACGACGACTCGGACGGCGACACGCTTCCCGACTCCATCGAGGCCGGCGACAGCATCCTCGAGACACCGCCCGTGGACACGGACGATGACGGCGTGCCGAATTTCCGTGACGTGGACAGCGACAACGACGGCCTCTCGGATCGATGGGAAAGCGAAAACGGCCTCGACCCCTATAACGAGGATTCGGACGGGGACTCGGTGACCGACCTCATCGAGGTGGGGGCCGGGACGGATCCCCTGGACCCGGGGTCGAACCCCCTTTCCGAGGGCAACTTTTTCTTCATCGTCCCCTATCTCGAGGATCCCGACCCGCCCAGGGACACGCTCGTGTTCTCGACGGACATCAAGCAGGCGGACGTGTATTTCCTCGTCGACACCACGGGCTCCATGTGGGGCGAGGTCGCCACGCTGAGAAGCTCGATTTCCTCGACCGTCATCCCGGGCATGGTCGCGTCCATCCCGGATGTCTGGGTCGGCGTGGGGCATTTCGACGACTACCCCGTGGGAAGCTACGGCAGCGGCGGCGACGAGTCCTATGAGAACCTGTCGAACATCAACCCGGACCCGGCGGCCGCGCAGGCCGCCGCATCAGGCCTGCCGAGCGGGTCGGGCGCGGACTCGCCCGAGAGCCACGTGACCGGCCTCTACACGGTCGCATCGGGCGACGTGAGCAAGACCAATCCCATGCAGCCGGCCCCCTCATGCGGCGCGGACCGCTTCGGGTACCCCTGCTACCGCGTGGGCGCTGTCCCCATCATCATCCTGATCAGCGACGCCACGTTCCACAACGGGCCGGGAGGGGCGTACGGCTACAGCGGCGTGAACGCGCCCACCTACGCGGAGACGGTCGCGGCCCTGCTCGCGGCCAACGTGAAGGTCATCGGCGTGCACTCGGACTCCTGGAGCGATGACGCGCATTACCGGCAGCTTGCCTTTGACACGGGAACCGTGGACGCGGGCGGCAACCCGCTCGTGTACAACATCCCGGGCGACGGCAGCGGGCTCGGCGACCAGGTGATCAATGCCGTGGCAACCCTGGCCAACCAGGTGCCCATCGACGTGACGACAAGCCCCAGGGACGACGACACGGACCTGGTGGACGCCACGATCTTCATCGACCACATCGAGCCCAATGTCGTGGACTCGATCGAAGACCCCATGCACCCGGGAGTGTTCTGCGTGCCCGGGCTTTCAGCCATAGACGCTGACGGCGACACGCTGTTGGACACGTTCGTCAATGTTCTGCCCGGCACGTCGGTCTGCTTCGACATCTATCCCAGGATGAACGAAACCGTGCCCGCCACCGAGGAGCCGCAGGTGTACATGGCCTACGTCGACGTGATCGGGGACGGCATTACCGTGCTCGACACCAGGGACGTGTACTTCCTCATCCCGCCGGTCATCGAGGGCCCAGGGGGGCCGGACTAGCCGCCGGTCGCCATCTTATAACTGCCCAGGGTAGGGGAGCCTTTAGGCTCCCGGGCGGCAGAAGCCAACGGGGCTAAAGCCCCGCACACCAAGCAATGCGTGAAACTCAGCGGCGGTTTTTCAGGATGTGGTCCGCCATTTCGCTGAAGCCTGCGCCTCCCTCGCGGTCCGTCACGTAGGCAGGCAGGTGTTTCATGGTTCGGGCAAAGCGATTGACGTTGGCCACGCCGACCGAGAGCTTGAAGCTGCCGAAGAGCGGCTCGTCGTTGGGGGAATCGCCTATGAACAGGGGCACGATGGTTTTGGTCGAATTGCGCCCCATGCTCTTTAGAAGCCTTTTGCAGGCGGCTTTCTTGTCATACGTCCCTATCCAGGCATTGACGTGGATGGAGCTTATCTTATAGGTCAACCCCTCGGCCTCGATCAGGGAAGTCAGCAGCTCGATCGTCCGGCTGTCAAGGTGGTCCACGTCTTCGCAGATGTCGAAAGCAATGTCCGTTTCCCGGAATATCTGGTCCGCCGCAAGCCGCAGCCCCGGCATTTTTTCTAATATTTTACGGCAGATCCCGTCCAGTATCTTCCTGTTATTGCGCCGTTCTCCTTCGGCAAGCGCATAGGTTCGCTTGATCGTGCCCGCGGCCTCGTCACATGCGAGGGTCACGGCCCCGTTTTCCGCTACAACGCTGTTTACCGGCATCAGGCGAAGCAGGGCGTCGGCCCACCCGGACGGGCGGCCTGTGACGATGACGATCGTGATTCCATTTTTCCTGAGTCTCCAGAGCGACCGGTACGCCTGAGGCGGAATCCTGCCTGCCAGCGTAAGCGTGTCGTCGAGATCGGAAAAAACGGCGTTTATCTTCCTGCAGCTTGTGCGGGGAAGCTTTGTCACGGGTTTCATCCGGCGGCCCGTCATTCCTGGATTTCGCCGATAATGAATTTCAGGTATCTGCCCTGCTCGAAGGAGGGCGAGAACGGGTGGTCGGCCGATGCTGTTTTCACGTCGATGACGCGCATGGAAACGTCAGCGTCCCTGGAGGAGACGCCCAGGATTCTCAGGAACTCCTCGGCCGGAATCTGGCCGCTGCAGCAGGAGGTAGCCAGGATGCCCCCGTTTTTCGTGACCTTCATGGCGTAGGAATTCAGCTTTTTGTAGGCCCTCTTGGCGGAATCCCTGTCTCTGACGGAATGCGCGAAATTGGGAGGATCCACGATCACGACGTCGTACTTCTCCTCCTTGATGATCGCGTCCGTGAGGAAGGTCTGGACGTTTTTATTGATCACGTCGATCCCGGAGCTGATGCCGTTGCGCTTCATGTTCTTTTCCGCGGCCAGCAGGGCTTTCATGCTGGAGTCCACGCACGTGCACTTCCTGGCGCCCTGCTTTATGGCATAAACGGAAAAGGGGCCCACGTAGCAGAAAAGGTCCAGAACGTGCTTGCCGCCGCAGAAACCTGCTATTGTCCGCCGGTTATCCCTCTGGTCGAAGTAAAACCCTGTTTTCTGGCCCTCCGAGATATCGGCTTCGAATTCCAGGCCGTTCTCCTGAAAAACGAAATTGTCTATTTTCTGCCCCCTGGCAAGGCGCGTGGCGCAGGTGATCCCTTCTTCTTTCTGGTACTTGCTTCGTCCCACTTCGTAGATCGCCTTGCTTCTCCCGGATGTTTGAAGTATCTCGAATATTTCGTTCTCTCTCTTTTTCATTCCCACGGTCAGGAATTGAACAACATGAGCGTCGCCGTACACGTCGACGACAAGGCCTCCCAGGTTGTCCCCCTCCGAGTTGACGAGCCTGTAGCCCGTTGTTTCCCCGGACGGGAGCCCTGACACGTTTTTTCGCATCTCCATGGCCGATTGTATGCGCCTGCTCAGGAATTCGGCGTCCAGCGTTTCTCCCTCGCGGCGTGTAAGGATTCTCACCGCAATGGCGGAATTCGGCGAGATGAAGCCTCTGCCGAGAAACTTGCCTGACGGGTCAATGACGTCGACGGCATCCCCGGGCTCGTGGAATCCTTCTATTCTCTTGATTGCCCTGGAATAGACCCAGGGGTGGCCGGCCCATACGGGCTGGACGTGACCAGGCTGGAGATAAACGGTCGCCATTTCGTGTGAATCACGCTTTCGGCGTGAACTTTCGTATTATTCCATTGTCCAAACGTAAATGAACCAATGAACCATAGAATATTTTTATCTAATTATCATCAAACAGTTGTATTTTGCAAGAGAACCTTGCAAATGTTCGAACGTTTAATTGAAAGAGGGACCGGACGCCCTTTTTCCCCGGAATAGACGGGTGTGGATAATTGTTTGAAAATAAGATAAAATCAGGAAAACAGATGAATCTTTTCGCCCACATTGCCCTGGTTTCGTTTGGCCTCTGCATGCTCGCACCCGCCGCGCCCCCTCTTCCAACTGCCGCTGCCGACGACTGGGGCCTCAAGAAGACGGACAAGAAGGATAAAAAGGACAGCGCAGGTAAAAATGACAAGAAGGACACGAAGGACAAGGCAGGGGACTGGGGTCTCAAAAAGACGGACAAGAAAAAGGACGGGAAAAAGGGAAAAAAGAAAAAGGGAAAGCAGGCCGGGGAAATAAAGAAGAAGAAGACAACGCCGGGCGGGGATACCGATCCGGCGAAAGAGGACGATGATTCCAGGGCAATCTCGTTTCTAAAGAAACTGATGCTCGACCCCACGGATTATTACCTCGCGGAAAAAACTCTTCAGGAATTCAAGGCCGAGGGCCTGGAAGCCGGCGGCATTACGAAGCACGTTGCCGAAAAGACGCCCATTGACGTCGACAAGGGGCCTGATTTCAAAAAGGCCCTCGGCCACATGTACATCGTTGCCGGAAAACCGCAAGAGGCAATCTCGCTCCTGTCCCCCATGGAGAAAACCGACCCTGCCCCCGCCTCGCTCCATTACCTGCTGGCCGCGGCCCGGATCGAAGCCGGCAGCCCGCAGCAGGCGATCGGCCATCTTCAGACGGCACTGGACAAGTGCAAGGGCGGGGAGGGGGATATCCTGAAAAACAGGATCTATGACAAGAGGGTGTCGGCGGCGCTTGCAGCCGGAGATTTTTCAATGGCCGCCGAATCTTTTGTGCTGGCGGTCAAAATCAAGGGTCAGCTCGACGATACATTTGAAACGATCCTTTCGAGCCTCATTGCGGCCGACGAGCACGAGAGGGCCGAGACCTTCGTCATGGATGTCATCGATATTTTTGACTGGACCAAGTATGAAATGAACTATCTCAATTCGACCCTGGCGGACCTGCTGTACTCGTCGGGAAAAAACAAGGAGGCCATGGAAGCGGCCGCAAGCGCACTGAGCTATTACATACCGTCGCTTGGTGATTGCGAGTCGGCCGTCGATCTTTACATGGATGCCGCCCGCGAGCTCGACAAGGAAGACCAGGCCATCGGCGAGCTCCTGAAAATCAAGTCAGCGGCGTGCATTTTCTTGAGGTGCGCGCATCACATGGAAGATTACGCGGGCGCCGGGAAGGCGCTCCTGATCCTGGATAAGGGAGTGAAGAAGTTCCCCGCCGACGGCGACCTCATCGTCAATTACGCCAGGGCCCTGTCCAAGCTGGGCAAGACCGCGCAGGCTGTCGAATTTCTGAAGAAGAAGCTGAAAAAGCTGAGCTCTCCCGACGTTATTATCGAGTTTGCAACGCTGCTGGAGGAAAGCGAGGGAAGCAGCAAGGCCATCAAGGAGCTGGAAAAAATATCGAAATCGAGCAAGCAGCTGTGGGTGCACATGGCCCTGGAGCAGTATTTCGATTCCATTAATGCTTACGACATGGCGAAAAAAGAGAACGAGCTGCTCACGAGCCTCGACCCGAAGAACCCCGATCATTTCGCGCGCCTGGGCGAGCGATTCTTCAGGGAGGGCAATGTCGCGGAGGCAAAAAAGGCATGGACCAGGGTCAAGCAGCTCTATGCTTCGGATTTTCAGGGCGACATGGCCCTGGCCGACATCCTGTTTGATCACGGCATGCACGGCGAGGCGGGCCAGCTCTACCAGGCGCTTCTCAAGCACAAGGACTCGACTATCGAAGTCGTCAAGAAGCTCGCGGTTTTCTACCAGACAACGGGCAAGATCTACGACGCGGAATCGTGGTGGCAGGTCGTCCTTAATTCCGGCGAGAGCGACTTCCACGCCCGGTACGAGGCCGCGCTTCGTCTCATCCAGATCTGGAAGATGCTCGGGAAGCTGAAGCAGAAAGAAAAGGACATGAGCCTTCTCGTCGAGAGAAACCCCGATGATGTCCTTGCGAAGATTCTTGTCGCTGAAATCCTGTTCGAGCTGAACGACGCGGACCGGGCCGAGAAAGTCGTCAGCGCCATGCTCCTGGCGGGCGTGGACCAGCCCGATGCGCTCAACGCGTCTCTTTCGCTCATGGAGAAACTGTGGAAGACAAAGAAGGACCCCGCCGGGTTCGTCGGCAGCCTGCAAAAGCTGATTGAGCTGTACCCCCAGAAGAAGGGCTTCCTGAAGTACAAAATAGCGAACGCCAGCCTGCTGACCCTTGATTTCGAGCTTTCCAGGGAATCGCTGGGCGACGCCCTCGATATGCAGCCCAACGACCTGTCGCTCCACGAGAAGGCGGCGGATATCTACCTCAAGATGGGGGACTGGGACAACGCGATAACATCCCTGAAGAAAATCGTCGCCGCGGACCAGTACAATTTCACCAAGATCATCGATCTGTCCGAGGCTCTCATCCGCTCCGGCAGGGAGAAGGAATCGATCAAGCTGCTCGAGCGCGTGGTTGAAAAATGCGGCGACCAGCTGCTGTTGGACCAGGCCTTCTCGCTTCTTCTGGGCATCAAGCACAGCGGGCAGTCGCAGCTTTTCGTGGAACCCTATATCTACAAGCTCTACAAGAAATCCAAGAGCGAGCGGCTGCTGAAGGAGCTGATCGATATTTACACCATACTGATAGAAAAGGAGGGCGATCGTCTCGACATGTGCCTCAGCGGGCCGTCGAAGGGAGAAGGAGAAGGGGGAGGGGAGGAGGCGCAGTCGGAATGCAGCTGGGTCCACCGGGCCGGAGCGTTGACGGCGAGCGTCATCATAGACGGACCCCAGGAGCTGTGCTACGAGGCGGCTCAGGTTTTCCAGAGGGTGAAAACCGTTTCAATGGCGGAGAGCATACTCGCCAAAGCCGTGAACACGAAACAGCCGGTGGCCGGCTTGGTCGCCATGGCGGCGGCAGCGGACTCCGGGTTTTCGAGCTATAAAATCGCGGACCTGTATAAAAGCTTCATCAAGAGTGAAAACAAGGACATCAAGGGCCTTGCCCTGATCGCCTTTTCTCTCATGGGCGTGGAGGGGGTCCAGGACGATGTCCTTGCCTATTTCCAGGATCCCCAGACAGAGATGCGGGCGTCGGCCGTCCTGGCGGCGGGCATCCTGCTGTCCGGGGACCATTCCGACGAGTTCGGGGGGAAAGCCAGGGAGGAAATCTTCAAGCTGCTTCAGGAAAGGCAGTTCAACCAGACGTACCAGGCCGCCATAATCGCCCTGGGGCAGATGGGAGGACAGGACGCTTTTTCCTCGCTGTCCAACCTGTACACGCGCTACGCGAGGGACAATAAAAGCAAGTGGGGCACGAGCGCTTCTTCCATCGCGAGAAAGCTGGCCCTTTTAGCCATGGCCGAAGGCAAGCTGGAGGATGACCTGGCGCTGCCCTTCCTGATCAGGGAGACGTGGTCGGACGATATGGACATTTCCGGGACCGCAGCGTATGCCCTGCACGCCCTTTCCTGCAACAGGAAGGGGGGAGCATGCGGGAGCATGATCAAGGATACGGTGCCGGTCACCGCTTCCATGAAGTTAGGGAAATTTCAACTCAACGGCCTGCTCGAGCAGTGGGCTGCGCATCCATCCTATGAATTCAGCTCGGGGCAGATGGACTACGTATCCGGATATTTCCGCGATGTCTTCAACAGCGAGATCGATTTACTGCTTACAAAAGAAAAACCTTCTTCTTCGAATTTCAACAGGTTCGATGAGGTCCTGGCTTCCATGGTGTCGGAGGGGGAGGCGGCCTGGGAGCCCCTCACGGCTCATGTTCCGAAGAAGGAATCCGAGGCTGTCCGGAAAGTGATTGCCGGCGTGTACAGCGAAAGGTCCGGGGACTTCGAGAAGATCCTGGAGATGTGCT
>JBDRLK010000448.1:0-8772 GCA_043813155.1 Pseudomonadota bacterium
CTCTTTTGCGATCTCCGGGTAGTGGCGCTTCCAGAAGCCCTCGAGATCCGTTGTCACCTGCACGGCGCGCCTGTTCGGCGCAAGCAGGTGCAGGATGAGCGCCGCGCGCCCCTTGGCCAGGGCCGGTGTTTTGGTCATGCCGAAAAAATCCTGGAGGCGGGAGGCGCCGCAGGGCTCCGCGTCGGCAGGGTAGGTGATCTTGAGACTGCGGCCGGATGCAAGCCCTATGCGTTTCGGCGCCCATTTTTCGAGCGCGCTTTTCGCGCTGCCTTTCAGCTTTGACTCGAAAAAGGCGACAGGGTTTCCTGCCGCAAGGTCTTTCAGGCTGCGCTTGCCCGCGCAGTACTCGCGCAGCCACGCGTGCAGCTCGGTTTCATCGAGAAGCGGCAGGCCGAGCTCGGGGCAGTGGCGCCGCAGAAACGCGACGCGCGCAAGCCACGGCTGGAGCTTTTCGTCAGGGTCAAAGGCTTTAATCCCTTTTGCCTTTGCGGCCGCGAAGAGAACCTGGGCCACGCGGTCCGGGTCGGGGCAGCGGTCGGGATTTTCCTCGATAATGAGCTGCTCGTAGGCCATCCGGCGCACGGCCTCGACGCGTCCCTTGTCGGCGTTGAAAAAGACTTCCTTCGTGTCCTGTATCCGGTCGAAAAACATCTCCACGAGCCAGTCCGGGTCCACTCCGCTCGCCTGCCTGATCATGGTCGTGCGCCGAGCCCCGTCTTTGCGCTGCTCCAGGTCCACGGCCACGATCCACCGGGCGTTTTGAACCACGCTGGCCGCGTCGAGGACGCCGCTTCCGCCAAGGCAGAGAACGAACTCCGGCCGTTTTCCGCCGCCGGCCACGGGGGACCCGCGGCGTTTCGCGACCCTGTCGGGAAACCCGGCCAGGATGGATTGGAGAAGATCAGGGTCGCGGTCTTCGTTCCTGCCTCCACCTTGGCCCGTACGGCGCGCCGGGGGCGCGCAGCTGCAACTTTTTATTGAGCGCAGGATTTTTTTGGTGCGATCGCTGGTGCGGCTTATTGCCATGACCGCGCCCATGTCCAGGCCAAGGCTGCGGATGCGCGATTGTTTGAAGCGTGCGTCGCGAACATGCTCGAAGAGCTCCAGGCCATCGATCAGGTCCGAGTCCCCGATTGATTCCGTCAGCGGCCGGCGGCCGCCGCCGCACCGCCGCGAGGAAGGCCGCGGCTTTCTGATCGCAGGCTCGCTCAGGAGCGCGGCAAGCACGGCCCCGGCCTCTGCCCGGCCGCGGTTGTCGGCTTCAATGACCAGCCGCGACAGACGAGGGTGCAGGGGAAAGCGCAGCATGGCGCGGCCCATGCCGGTCAGCTCGCCGCCGGGCGAAAGCGCGTCCAGGCGCTGCAGCAGCATGTGGGCGCCTTTTACCGCGGCGGCCGGCGGCGCTTCGAACCAGTCAAAAGCTTCGATGCTGCGCACGCCCAGGGCGTGCAGCAGCAGCACGGGCTCGGCAAGGTCGAGGCGGGCGATTTCAGGCATCTCGTATTCGGGCCGCGTGGCGTAGTCGCGGCTCGTGTAGAGGCGCAGGCATGTTCCCGGCCTGAGCCTGCCGGCGCGGCCCGCGCGCTGCTGCGCCGATGCCCTTGAAATTTTTCCGACCTTGAGCACGTTCATGCCGAGGTTGGGAAGAAAACCCGCGATGCGCGCGAGGCCCGAGTCCACGACCGCGGTCACGCCCTGGACCGTGACGGATGTCTCGGCCACGTTGGTGGAAAGGATCACCTTGCGCTTCGGGCCGGGCAGCACGGCGCGCTCCTGGTCGGCCAGCGGCAGGCTGCCGTGAAGCAGCGCGATGTCGAGTCCGGAGCGCCGGGCAAGCGCTTCCAGGGATTCGGCGCAGCGGCGGATCTCGGCCATACCCGGAAGAAACACGAGAACATCGCCGGAAAGGTCTTCATCCATCAGGCTGCCGATCGCTGCCGCCACCCTGCGCTCGAGCGGCCGAGCCTCGTCCGCTTCGTCGGCGGACGCATGACGGGTCGCGACATCGAAGAGGCGCCCCCCGGCGTTGATGTGCGGCGCGTTGTCCAGGAACCCGCTCAGCGGGCCGGGGTCCAGTGTTGCCGACATGATGACGAGCTTGAGGTCGGGCCGCGAGCTCTTCTGCAGGCGGCGCAGGAGGCCGAGCGCCAGGTCCGTGTGCATGTGGCGCTCGTGGAACTCGTCGAGCACCACGGCCGATGTGCGGCTCAGCTCCGGGTCCGAAAGCATCCAACGGGTCAGGATGCCCTCCGTGACAAAGCGGATTTTCGTTTCCGGTCCCGCGACCTCCTCGAGCCTTACCTGGTACCCCACGGTTTTGCCCACGTCCTGCTCCAGCTCGCCGGCCACGCGCCTTGCGATGAGCCGGGCCGCGAGCCGGCGCGGCTGCAGCACCACGATCTCGCCGCGCCCGGCCAGTCCCGCGGCCATCAGGGCCCGCGGTACGCGGGTGGATTTTCCGGCGCCTGGCGGCGCCGTGAGAATGGCGCTCGAGCAGGATTTCAGCGCGGCGACAAGATCGCCGACCACGCCGTCAACCGGGAGAGGGATCATGGGACTACCGGAAGCCATGTCAATAATGCACCGGGCAGGGGAGCCTTCAGAGACTGTGTCGCAACCCCTATGACCGACGGGTGTCATACAACATGTTGTAGCTGCACGCCCTTGGCGTGCCTGTATGTGGCGCCCCGAGGGGGCGCAGCTACACTTGCGACACAGCCTCTTCAGCCTCCCTTCAGCCTTACATGGGTAGGGGAGCCTTCAGGCTCCCGTGAAAAGTGTTGGAATCGGGCGGCTAAAGCCGCCCCTACCCTCGGTGTGGTCTCCAGTATTTAGCAGGTATTCAGAGGGAATTACAATTGTTTGGAAGAAAAAGGGTCTGAAATCGATTAGTGGATGTAGGAGATGAGCTCGATGATGTCGCCTTCCTCCACGTCGGAGGTGAGCGTGTAGGCAATGCCCCTCTGCCTGAACACGCCAACGCTGTAGCCCCGGTTCGTTGTGACCCATCCGTCATTGTGGGGCAGGTCCTTGGCCCTTCGCGTGACCTTCTCGTCCTCGATGGTCTTGTCGTCCAGGCCGGGGTCGAAGATCACGAAGGTCATCCTGTGCCCGTTCACTTCATACTCGAGCTGGGCCGCGTCCTTGTCCTTGATTCTCGAAAGCCTGGCGCCCACGAGCCTCGCGTTCGCCTCGTTGGCGAAGCTGGGCGGCTGGACGGGAAAATCGACTTTTCCTTCGAACCACTTGGCCACTTCCACCTCGCTGCCGTTGCTGATCTCGAGCGGCATGTTCCGGGTGTGCTGCTTGACGACTTCATCGGAAAACCCGATCGGCGGAAGCTCCTCCGGCTGCTCCACGGAAAACTTTATCAGTATGCCGACAACGAGGATAACGGAAGCCGCCAGCGCAAGGACCGAGATCTGCGAAAACCGCCGCACGTTCGTCCTGCGCCGGTCATCCTTCTCCAGCGCTTTCCTGATGCTGCCTTCCAGCCCTGCGTTATGGTCGCTGACCCTCATCTCCGACCTGATACGGTCGATGAAGGAGACTTCGAAATCCATCTGCTCGCGGCAGCGGCCGCATTCGGCTAAGTGCTTTTCTATCTCAAGGGAAAGATCGGCACCCAGCTCTCCATCGATGTGGGCGTGAAGATATTTTTGTACCTGCATGCACTTCATTGCTTATCCCTCAAAAGTTGTTGCTCCTGCGGTACTGCCGCAGGTCCGTTACATTGGTTTCGTCCTGATCCGTCTCGTCCGTGACGTTCTCATCGGGCCTGAAAGCCTCTTTCCCGAGCAGCGCGACCTGGAGCATCCTGCGCGCCCTGTGAAGCCTGCTCATGACCGTTCCTATGGGACAGCCGACCGTGGCGGCCACTTCCTTGTAGGAAAACCCTTCCACGTCGGCCAGCATGAAGATGACCCTGTATTCCTCGGAAAGGCCGTCGACCGCGGTCTGTATCTCCTTTGCCACGAGCCCTCGTTGAATCATGCTTTGAGGGTCCCGCAGCGCCCTCATGGATTCCTGCGACACGACCTCCATGTTGATCCAGTGGCCGTGCGATGACTCCTCGATGTCCCTGTAGATTTTCTTGTGCCTGTGAATGTTGTAGTGCGTGTTAATCATGATCCTGAACATCCATGCCTTGATATTGGTTCCCCACTCAAACCTGTCAAAGGACCTGAATGCTTTCAGAAAGGTTTCCTGCACGAGATCCTCTGCCTCCTCCATGCTGCCCGTCATTTTCAGCGCAACCCTCAGCAGCGCGTCCTGGTGGGGCATGGCCAGCTCCTCGAACTCCCTTTTAAGGTCTCTTGTTTTCGGCTTGGTCTTGAGTTTCTTCATATCCTGTTTCCCGGCGCTTTCAAAAAGTAGAACCTCTATTCTTCTCTTTTATTCCTTGGAAAGGGGCCTGGCCCCATTTTTACCGAATACCGCGGTTATAAGCAATATTTCGCAATATGCAACAAAAAGGGGTCTGTCCCCTTTACTCGCCGGGGGAATGGTTGTACCATTTTCTTTTCATGGACCACGTTCTGTATGGGGCGGCCATACTTTTCTTTGCAATTTCAACAGTTTACGATGATATCCGTCACGGCGTCATCCGGAACCGCAGGATC
Source organism: Pseudomonadota bacterium (assembly GCA_043813155.1). Taxonomy (GTDB): domain Bacteria; phylum Myxococcota_A; class Polyangia; order DRWM01; family DRWM01; genus JBDRLK01. The sequence goes on from JBDRLK010000448.1 coordinate 4,623, forward strand.
GTCCAGGGCTTCGGAGTGGGGCTTGTTGTTTACCTCGTGATCCTTGTCTCAGGCCCTTTTCAGGACTCCCTCGGTTTTCTCGGCCGGGTTGTCGGCGGCAGCCACGGTGGGATTGCCTGGTTTTTCATGGCCCTTGTCAATACGCTGATCGGCCTCGTGGCCGCCGTGGCGCTGTGGCATTTCAAGGTCTGGGCGGCGGGGGACGCCAAGCTCTTTACCCTGTACTGCTTTCTCATCCCTCCTGATCTTTACAGGCACACGGATGTGCCGCTCTTTCCAGGCATCATTCTGCTGATCAATATCTTCACATTCGCTTTCCTTTACCTGCTCGTGGATGCCTGCGTCGGCGCGGTATCGAAACTGCGGGCCTTCTTCAAAACGGTAAAAATGGAAACCCGGGGGGACAGGCTGAGGCAGGCGCCCGCCGCGCTGCTGCGATGGCTGCCCCTGCTGCTGACCACCATGGCCATGTTCGCCGGGATCCGGGCCATCAGGGAAGCTGCGAGAGAAGGCATTCAGACCATTTTGCATCTGAGCGAGTTTACTCTTTTCCTGATTCTTTTCGCGGCCTTCAAGCCGCTGTCCGCCGTCGTCACTAGAAGGGCGGGCGCCGTCGTGTTTTCCCTGATCGCCCTGGCGGCGATCATTTACCTGGCCGCTGCCCACGGCACGGGCTCGCTTGTCGATCTCCTGCGACCGGGCGCCTTTGCCGTGCTGCTGCTCGTGTTTGCGCGCGTGTACGAAAAGATCGGAAACGTGAAGAGCGCCATCAGCATCGGCGAGCTCAGGCCCGGAATGATTCTCGCAGCGGAAACCATACAGGCGCTCAAAGCTCTGGAGGAGAAAGAAAGGCAAAAGGCCCGGGCCGGGAGCGGCGGCGGGGAAGGAAGCGGGACCGGGACCGGGGAAGCGGACGAGGAGGACGAGGAGGGTGAAGAGCCGGGCACGGAGCCCATACCGAAACAAGTGGGCGACGTTACGGTGGACGGGATCACGGCCGAGCAGGTTCGCTATATCAGGACGCGGTTCAACGATGATGAAAAGATACTCGTGGCCCGGACCGTACCCTTTTCTCCCATCCTGGCCCTGGGCGCGATCGTCACGTTCTTCGCGTGCAGGGCAGTCGTGACGGCGCTGATCCGCGGGCTGTAACCGGATCGAGTTCCCGCATTACCCGCATTTATGAAAAATGAACAATGAAGAATGAAAATTGCATGGAATAGTGGTATAATTGCATGTATCGTGTTGTTCCTAGGATCATTTGCAGCCCGCATGCCGGCTGCAGCCCTCCTTCTTCTCCTGGCGGTTGGCTGCGCCTCGGGCAATAACGGCGACGGCGACGCCGACGTGACCACGGACGGCGACGCGGCCGGGGACGAAGGCCCGGACCCGGATCATGACTCGGACGGGGACGGGATTACCGACGAGCACGAGGGGCGTTTTGACGAGGACGGGCCCGTTGACACGGACGGGGACGGCGAGCCGGATTATCTCGACGGCGATTCTGACAACGACACCATACCGGACAGTGTCGAGGCGGGAGACAGCGTTCTTCTCAGCGACCCGGTGGATTCGGACGATGACGGGGACCCTGATTTCAGGGACACGGACAGCGACGGCAACGGCATCGACGACTCCACGGAAGGCGCGGCGGACTTTGACGGCGACGGCAGGCCCGATTTCGCGGACCTGGACAATGACGGCGACTCTGTTTCCGACATCGTGGAAATCGGCGACAATCCCGCGTCTCCCGACGACTTCGACCGCGACGGCAAGCCCGATTTCATGGATATCGACTCGGACAACGACCTTATCGCGGACATCCAGGAGGCCAACGGCGACACGGACGAGGACGGAACGCTCGACCGTTATGACATGGACTCGGACGGGGACACGCTCACCGACGCCTACGAGGCCGGGGATGATGATTACGACACGTGGCCCGTGGACACGGACGACGACGGGCACCCCGACTTCAGGGACGTGGACAGCGATTCCGACGGCCTGGGGGACGGCTGGGAAGTCCTCGAGGGCCTCGACCCGTACAGCCGCGACTCGGACGGCGACGAGTACGACGACCTTACCGAGATCGGGGCCGACTCGGACCCGCTTGACCCCGAGTCCACGCCCGCCACGGCGGGCAACTTCTTTTTCTTCATCGATTTCGAGGAAGAGCCCGTGCCCCCCGACGGGAAGATCGTGTTCAAAACGGACATCAAGTTTGCCGACATTTTCTTTCTCATGGACACGACGGGCTCCATGGACGGGGAAATCGAGAATCTCAAGGAGGACCTCTCGTCGGACATCATCCCGCGGATCGCCGGCGTGGTCGAGGACGTAAGGTACGCGATCGGCGGTTTCGACGATTACCCGGTCTGGCCCTACGGCGGCGAGCCCCCCGGGTATGCCGACAGGGTTTTCTACATTCTCCAGACCATGACCGCTTCGATCGATGAAATCGAGATGGGTGTCGACGATCTCGTGACGCACTTCGGCGGGGACTGCTCGGAGAGCCAGGTCGCCGCTCTATACGCAACGGCAACGGGAAGCGGCTACATGCCTTTCCTGGAGCCGAGGCTGGACTGCGACATCTCGGGCGGCGAGTACGGCCATCCCTGTTTCAGGCCCGGCGCGATCCCCATCGTCATGATGGTCACGGACGCTCCCTATCACAACGGGCCGGGCTCCTACGACCTTTACTCGGGCGTGTCGCCGCGGCCCGTTACGTACGATCAGGCCGCGGCCGCGCTGCGCGCGCGGCACATCAAGGTGCTGAGCATCGTGTCTGCGGGCGGCTGCGAGCCCGCCATGGCGGTCGCGCACGCCACGCGCCTTGCCGAGGACACGGGGGCGGTCGACGCCGAGGGCAGCCCTCTCGTGTTTTCGGTTTCCGGCTCCGGCTTCGGCCTCGGCAACGAAGTGGTCTCGGCGGTTCAGGCGCTCACGGGCAATGTTCCCATGAACGTGAGCATCGCGCCGAGGGACGACGCAACCGACGACGTCAACGCACTGGCGTTTATCGACCGCGTCGTTCCCTATCCGGCAGGCGGCATTCCCGACCCGGCGGACCCGGGGATCGTCTGCGAGAGCGGCCTCGGCGTGCTGGACACGGACGGTGACACGGACCCCGACATTTTCGTCAGCATCATTCCGGGCACTGTTGTATGTTTCCACATGACGGTCAACGAGAATGATTTCATCGAGCCCACCGGGGAGCCGCAGGTCTTCAAGGCCTACCTCGACATCATCGGTGACGAGGTCGCCAACCTGGACACGCGCAAGGTGATCTTCATGGTGCCGCCCCACATCGAAGGCCCGGGAATCCCAGACTGACAGCCGAAGGCAGCCGAGGCAGCCTGCGGCTGCCGGTCCGCCTCCGCCGCCTCCTCCTCCTGTTGGCGATTGGCACGGCCGCCTCCTTCCTCCTCCCCCGGTTGGCTTCTCCACCGCCACCTCCAGTTACGTTCGTGGGGGTGGTGGAAGCCAAAAGCCAACCGGCGGTGGAGGCTGTCGAGGCGGGGCCAGTGGCCTATAGCACGTAATCAAAATCGTTGGCCGAAGGCCGACAGGCTAAAAATCATTCAATATTGCATTTATTCTGTTTTGAACTAAAATATATATCCATAGGGATTATTGTATCTTGAAAGGAGTCACCGATGAGAGGCAGCCGGAAAAAGAAGAAAACCGCTGGCGGGAAGAAAAAACTCATTCCAAGGCTCAAAAAGAAGGCGTCGCTTTTCCTGCAGAGCGAAGAGGGAAAGCTGGCGAAAGGCAACGCGGCCGTGGCCGCGAGCTCTCTTCTGCTGCTTGCGTCCGCGCTGTCGGACTCGTCCGCGGCCGAAGCCCGGGACGCCGCGCCCCAGGGCGGCGACGCGCCCCCGGACGTGACGCTGGGGGGGGGGGAGTCGGCGGACCCGACGCACTGCTCGCACGGCTCGCACGGTTCGCACGGCTCGCACGGCTCGCACGGGTCCCACGCATCGCACGGCTCGCACGCGTCGCACGGCTCGCACGCGTCGCACGGCTCGCACGGCCAGTGGTAGAAGCAGCCGGTGTGGAGGATCATGCCTGTTGGCAGGAAACAGGAACGAATGACAAACAACCAGACTATTGAACGGAAAAAACCATGAAGATAAATGAGATCTGGATC
>JBDRLK010000449.1:0-10252 GCA_043813155.1 Pseudomonadota bacterium
AGCTACTACTCACAGGGATTTTCCATTCTCGCCGCCATTTACCAGGATGAATCCGGTAACGCGGCCACGCAGGCCTATACCCAGAGCTATGCCACGAGGTATGGGTTCACGTTTCCCACGGTCTACGACAGCGCGTTCCGCCTGCGGTCTTATTACGTGGAAAACTCGACGCCCATGAACATGTACATCGACCTGAGCACCATGAAGATCCTGGATATCTATCATGGTTGGGACATCTCCGGTTCCTCGATGAGGAGCGAAATCCAGTACTACCTGTCCAGGATTACCAGGTAAGAATCTCCTGCTGCGACAGGCGGGGTTCTCTTCCGGTTTCCCGGTAATGCGATGAAGAGGATCTTCTCAAACATGGGCCGGTTTTCATTCCTCTTTCTTTGTCTCTTTATTCTTTTCACGTTCGCACGGCCGGCGGCTGCTGATTTCAAGCTCACGGAAACCCTGTCCCTCAAGTGGCACGCCGACAACATGGACGGTGTGGACAAGAACGACGACTACTTCGACATAAAAAACAGGATCAACGTGCTCTTCATCGAACAGTGGATCGAGACCTCCCTGAGGCTCGACACCATGACGATCCTGGATTACGACGCTGAAACGCCCGAGGCCCCGGTCGGCAGGGAATACACGGACGACTACAGGGTCGAGAGGATAGGCGCCGTGCTCAAGCCCGTGCAGGGCCTGAAAGTCAACCTCGGCGACTTTTACGCGCAGCTTGGCAAGGGCATCCTTCTGTCGCTCAGGAAAGTCGACGAGTTCGGCATGGAAACCGCGCTCCGGGGCGCAAAGGTGGATTACACCTACAAGATCGTCTCCTTCAGCGTCCTGGGGGGCGTGACGAACATCAACAACATTGACGAGCAGGACAATTACTTCAACGAAGACCCCATGGACCGCGTCGTTGGGACGAGAGTCTCCATCCGTCCCCACAGGAGGGTCAAGCTCCAGGTGCACGGCCTGTTGCTCAACTGGCAGGAGGAAAAGTTCCAGGAAACGTTCAGCCCCATGGCCTACGGCACCGGGCTGATGCTGGAAGCCAACCTTTGGCCGGGAAAGCTTACGGCCGAGGCCGAGTTCGATGTCCTGTGGAGGCAGAAAGTCACGCTGGATGATGCGACCGGCACGCCCGGTCTTAATGAATACCAGAGGGGCGAGGCGGCCTACCTGAACGTTCACGGCACGTTCGGACCGGTCTCCCTCCTGCTCGAGGGCAAGTGGTACGAGGATTTCCTCATCACCGGCAGCAAGGTCGGCGACACGACCATCACCTACAACCAGGCCCCGACCACGGAGAGGTCCGACCAGGAAGTGCACGCGGACTGGAACGTGTACGGCGGGAGGTTCAAGGCCGACTGGCGCATTTTCGAAAACCTGTCGATCTACGCCAACCTGTCCGGCGGCGACTATGCGCCGCTTACCCACGTTGCGGACGGGGATGACAGCAAGCGGCTGGCCTATTACCTTCACACCTACGCAGGTCTCCAGATGTTCTGGAACTCCGGCCTGTCGGAGCTTTCGGTGTCAGGCGGCTACAGGAGGGAGATGGAGCCCAAAAAGTCTTTCGTGCCCGAGGAGGACGTCGAAGGTTGGGACAAGAAAGTGGAGCTCTACCACGTCGAGGCGAAACTCCTTTATTACGTCAGCAGCGGGTGGAGCATCTATTACTCATTGCTTCATGAAAGCTGGGGCAGAAAACTGGCCGTCGACTTCGTCAATTATTCCAGGGGAACGCAGATCATCGGCGTGAACCTCTCCGGGGTCATGAGCCTGGCCGCGGCCTTCGAGTATGACACCGAGCTTCTCAAGTCGCCCTTCAAACGCAACCTCTACGGCTGGCTCCAGGCCAAGTTCTACCCCGCCGAGAGCCTGGTGCTGGTCATGAAGGGCGGGCTCGAGCGCGGCGGCCTCAAGTGCGTCTCCGGCGTGTGCAAGAACGTGCCCCCCTTCGCCGGCTTCAAGCTCGACGTGATCTACCGCTACTGAGGATGCCTCCTCTCGTTCGCAGTCACGCAATTGACCTCAAATCACGAGCCTCTTTTTTCACCTCTTGTGGAAACTATTCTTTACCCGGCCGCGGTAGTGATGGTCAGGACAAGCGATGCCGGAAAAAGGCGCCATAGTCCCTGACGAACGGATCGAGCGTTCCATCCTCGTGATTCGCGGGCAAAAGGTCATTCTGGATGCCGATCTCGCAGAGCTCTACAGCGTAAAAACAAAAAATCTTGTTCGAGCAGTGAAAAGAAACCTGCTGCGCTTCCCGCCAGACTTCATGTTTTAACTCAGCAAGAAAGAATTCGACGACTTGAGGTTCCATTTTGGCACCTCAAGAGAGTGGGGCGGCCGCCGTTATCCTCCCTACGCCTTTACCGGGCAGGGCGTAGCCATGCTCTCGAGCGTGCTGAACAGCCCGCGCGCCGTCAGGGTCAACATCGAGATCATGCGGGCTTTTGTCCGGCTGCGCCGGATCATGGCGTCCCATGCAGAGCTGGCAGGCAGGCTCGATGAGCTCGAGAAGAAATACGACGGCCGGTTCAGGGTGGTTTTTGACGCAATCCGCAGGCTCATGGCCCCTCCCGGGCCCGGCCGCCGTCGCATCGGCTTCCGGCCTGATGGAAAACGATCTTGACATTTTGTGAAAACACTTTATTTTAGTTGAGACCATGAAACGGGCGCCGTAGCCAAGCGGCTAAGGCAGCGGTCTGCAAAACCGCCATCATCGGTTCGAATCCGATCGGCGCCTCAGGGGCTCAGCGTGAGACATAAAGCCCGGCAATGCCGGGCTTTTTTGTTTCTTCCCGGCCTTGAAATGGGGCCGGCGAATGGTTACGTTTTGAAAAGCAATGCAGGATAAAGACCTATATGCCGTGCTGGGCGTGTCGCGAAGCGCCTCCGGCGGCGATATCAAGACCGCTTACCGGGATTTGGCAAAGAAGTACCATCCCGACCGCAACCCGGACGACAAGAGCGCCGAAGAGAAGTTCAAGGAGATATCGGTGGCCTACGGCGTTCTCTCCGACGCGCAGAAAAAAAAGCTGTACGACGAGTTCGGCATCATGGGGCTGCGTGAGGGTTTTGACCCCAAGGCGGCGAGGGCCTATGAGCAGCACGGGTTCGACGTGGGAGGTGGAGGCTATCCGGGAGGGCCCGGCGGGTATGAGCAGATCAACATGCAGGACATCATCGAACAGCTGTTCAAGGGATTCGGGGGGTTCGGCGGAAGCGGCGGAGGAGGCGGCGGAGGCCCGATGGGAGGCGGAAGCGGATTCCGGGACGTGGATTTCCACTTCGGGCCCGAGGACACCTTCGCGCCGCGCGGCAGTCGCGGAAGGGACGTTGCCGTCAACGTACCCGTCTCGTTCATGGAAGCCGTCAAGGGCGGTGAAAAAAGCTTCGAGATCACGCTCCCCGACACCTGCTCCGATTGCGGAGGAAGCGGCTCGCGCGGAGTGCAAAAGACGTGCCCGGCCTGCGGCGGAAAAGGAACGAAATCCTCGTTCGGAATCCTGGGTTCCCGCAAGTCCACGTGCGATCGGTGCGGCGGCACGGGCCATGTCAGCAGCGAGCCCTGCCGTGCGTGCATGGGTACGGGCAGGAAGGACAGGACCAGGACAATCAATGTCAAGATCCCGCCGGGCGCGAAAAACGGCCAGTCCCTGAAGCTCAAATGCATGGGCGAGCCGGGCGGCGGGGGATGCGAAAAGGGCGACCTGGTCCTCAAGCTGAAGGTGTCCCAGCACGCCGTTGCAAGAAGGCGGGGGGACGACATCACCATCCCGGTCGCCGTCTCTCTGCCCGAAGCTTACCTGGGAGGGAAAATCGACATTCATTCCCCCTGGGGCCCGGTGAAGGTGAAAATACCGGCCGGCACCAGGAGCGGCCAGACGCTCAGGATCAAGGGCCACGGCGTGCGCCACAGCGACGGCAGGAAAGGCGACCTGCTGATCGAGGTTAAGATACAGCCCCCGGACAGGCGCGACCCTGACATAGAATCAAGGATCGAGGCCATCGCCGAAGCCTATTCCCCCTCCTTCAGAAACGTAAAACCCTGGTAACATGCGGGCAGGGGCGACTTCAGCCGCCCATGGTGCTGCACACCCTCGGCGTGCCTGTACGGGCCGGCCAGGGGCCGGCAGCTGCGGCAGCGGGAGGCTGAAGCCCCCCTTCCCGGGATAATTTTCAGGTGGAAATTACATGAAGCCCAGCGGGTCGATGTCGATGATCACGCGGACATCCGATTTCTTCTCGTTCTTGAGCCTTGCGCTGATGAGCTCATCCATGATGGCCCCGACGGTTTTTCTCTTTGCCGCCTTGAGCAGTATCTGATACCGGAACCGCTTCCTGATCTTCAGTATGGGAGAAGGGGCCGGACCGAGTATCTGGACGGTTCCCCGCGCCCCGGATGCCGCGTTTCTCAGAACGCCGACGATGTCGCGCGCCCTGTCCGCGACCTTTCCCTCGTCCGCCCCTTCCAGCCTTACAAGGGCGAGGTAGGAGAAGGGCGGATAGAAGAGCTTTTTGCGGTTCTTTATCTCCCACTGGTAAAACAGAACGTAATTCTGCCTGCACGCAGCCTCGATGGCCGGATGCAGCGGATTGAAGGTCTGGAGGAAAACCCTGCCCGGGAGCTCGCCCCGCCCCGCCCGGCCCGCCACCTGCGTCAGCACTGAAAACGTTTTTTCCGCGGCCCTGAAATCCGGGAAATTCAGCTCCGCGTCCGCCCTGATCACACCCACGAGCGCGACTCTGGGAAGGTCGTGGCCTTTCGTTATCATCTGCGTGCCCACGAGGATGTCAGCCTTTCCGTCGCGCAGCTTGCGGAGAATGGGCTCACAGGCCATACCCGATGCAATGTCGCTGTCCATGCGCAGAACCCTGGCCGATGGAAAAAGGCTCCGGACGACCTCCTCGATCCTCTCCGTGCCCGGGCCCTTGATCTCAATGCCTTCGGCGCTCCCGCACTGAGGGCACCGGGTCGTAGCGCCGCGGCTGTACCCGCACTGGTGGCACGAGAGCCTCTCCGTGAACCTGTGGTAGGTCAGCGTAATGGAACAGTCGGGGCAGCGAATCGAGTCCCCGCAGTCCCTGCACATGTTGATGGGCGCGTACCCGCGCCTGTTCAGGAAGATCATGGCCTGGCCGCCCGAGGAAAGCGCCTCCTGGATGGCCTTGTAAAGGGGCGCCGAGATGTACGGCTGGTTCAGGGGACCGTACAGGTGCTTTCGCATGTTGATGACGTGCACGTCGGGCACCGGGTTCAAGGTGACCCTGTCGGGCAGGGTAAGCAGCTTGTATTTTCCGCCTGAAGCATTGTGAAACGATTCGATCATGGGCGTGGCGCTCGAGAGAATGGCCACTGCGTTCTCCCCTTTTGCGCGCAGGATGGCCATGTCCCGCGCGCTGTACCGGAATCCTTCTTCCTGTTTCAAGGAGCCGTCATGCTCCTCGTCGACAACAAAGACGCCCGGATTGGAAACGAGCGAAAAGAGCGCGCTCCTGGCGCCGACCACGACCTTCTTTCGCCCCTCCTTGATGTCCTTCATCTCCATTTTTCTCGCGGCCGCCCCGAGCCCGCTGTGAATGACGGCCACCTGCTCTCCCATCTTCCGCCTGAATGAATCGAGGAGCTGGGGCGTGAGGGCGATTTCCGGGACAATGACCACGGCGGATCTTCCGAGCTTGAGAGCCCGCAGGATCGCTCGAAGATACACCTCGGTTTTCCCGCTTCCCGTGACGCCGAAGAGAAGAAAGGTTTCGAATTTCCCTTTTACCAGCGCGCTGTCGAGGGCCCCGCAGGCCGCCTTCTGTTTTTCGTTCAGGCGGATTTCCCGCCCGTCCCCGCCGCCGGGCCCGGCCGGCGGCTCCAGAAGATGCCCCGCGGGAAGCTCCTCGATCTTTAGAAAGCCCTCCCGCCTGAGCGTCTGAATATCTTTCCCGCTGACCGGAAGTGAGCGCCTCAGCGCGCCCACGGTCACGCCTTCCGTGACCTTCAGGGCGTCCAGGATGCTCTTCTGCCTTTCTGTTATGGCGCCGCCCTCGGCGACAGGGTCCCTGCCGCCGAGATACAGGCAGATCCTCTCATCGTCCCGCGTGGACACATCCGGCACTTCCGATTCCATGATAATCCCGGCCCGGAGCATTTCACCAAGCTTGTCCTGCGTGAGCAGGGGTACGTAGCGCTTCAGCTGCTTTTCGGTTTTCGGCGACCGGGCCGCAAGATCCACGACCCTTTGTTCGAGCTCGGCCAGCTTGCCGTCCTCGAGCAGCGTTCTTCCTTTTGCCGTTGCCGTTATGCGCCTTTTCGATAAAGCGGTCTGGGGGCCGAAGGCGGATTTGAAAACCTGCCCCTCGGGATAATGGTAATAGTCCGCGGCCCGCAGAAGGAAGCTCACCATCTTTTCGGAGAAAACAGGGCGCGCGTCTATAAAGCTGTCGATGGGTTTTATTTCTCTCTTTCCGAATTTCCCGGATTGATCGGCCGCCCTGCCGAGATAGAAACCCACCAGCTTGCGCTTCCCCACGGCCAGCACCACCCGCGCCCCGGTGACGGCCCTGGACGCAAAGTGCGATGGGACCCAATAGAAAAATCTGCGGTACACGGGGATCGGAACGGCGAATTCGCCGACAAAGCCGGCGGTGGTGTTGGTCCCGGTCATGCTTTCCGATGAAGCCCCTCACGCCTCTCGCGGTGCGGGGCTTCAGCCCCGCTAGAGGCGGCCCTAAAGGGCCGCACAACCGGCCATACGTTCCGGTGCAGTGTCATCTCTTTCGCCCGCCCTCTTCCCCGACGATCCTGCCCAGCGCCTTTTGCTGATCATCAAACCTGTCGGCAATAACGAGCTCGTCGAGGTCGAAATCCTGCTTCAGGGCCCGCTTGAGAATGTCGCCGGCCTCGTCGAAAGCATACCGGTTCTCGCTTCTTCCCGGCAGCATCAGCGCCGTGCTGTGGACCGACGCCTTGTTGAGCGTTCTGAACGTTTCGTAGAGCGTTTCCTCGACCCTGTCGATCGAAAAGTCGGCAACCCTGCCGAGACCGAAGCCGAAGAGCTTTTCCACCGATAGCCGGGACCTGACGGGAATCAGGAAGTTCTCCATGCCCGTTCCCCTGAGGCTCCCATCGATCAGCAGCCTCGAGATCATGCCGTTGAGGCGCCAGTCAACGATGCCGGCCAGCCCGCAGAGCGGTTTTACATCCTCGAAAACATAGATGGAGACTGAATCGCACTGAAGTTTATCGAGCTCGCCGAGGGAAAGATGGCAAAGGCTGAATTTCATTTATCGAGGCCCTTGGCTATCGCATCGAGAATGCCGTTGACGAAAGCACTCGACTTGCTGTCTCCGAATATCTTGGCTATTTCCACCGCCTCGTTGATGATGACCTCGATGGGTACCTGTTTTTCCAGTATCTCGAACACGCCGATGCGCAGGATATTGCGGTCTATCAGGCTCATTCTCTCGAGCCTCCAGTGATGGGAGCTGTCCCTGATGCTCTTGTCAATGGCCTCGAGGTCCCTGCAGACACCCTCGAAAAGATGGCCTGCGTAAGCATCATCCGCTTCATCGCGGTAGATGAGCTCACCCGTGTGCGCGCCTTTTTCTGGATAGTTCTCCTGCGCGGCAAATTCCACGCTGAAGAGCAGGGAAAGGGCAATCTCTCTCGACTTTCTCCTCGACGGCTGTGTCTTTTTGGAAGATGCCTTCGCCATGACCCGGATACCATGAATTGTCAAAGTTCACTCACCATGCCGCGGTGCGCCCTCGACGGCCGGATATGAGCATTATTCAACAGGCAGGGCCTATTTCACCTTTTTGCTCAGATTCGCCATTTCAATGGCGGCCACGGCAGCCTCCCAGCCCTTGTTGCCACCCTTTGTGCCCGCCCTTTCTATGGCCTGTTCGAGAGTCTCGGGCGTAATCACACCATAAACGATCGGTGTTCCCGTTTCCATCGATGCCTGGGCAATCCCCTTGATGACCTCGGCGGCTATGTACTCGTTGTGAGGCGTGTCGCCGCGCATGACGTTCCCCAGGCAGATCACGGCATTGAAGCCCTTGCCCCCGGCAAGCTTCCTGGCAACCAGGGGGATTTCAAAGCTGCCCGGCACCTTCACGACCGTGACATCACCGAGGGCGACACCGTGCCGGTCAAGAGCATCCAGGCACCCTTCAAGAAGCCTGTCCGTGATGAAATGATTGAACCTGCTCACGACAACGGCCATCTTCAGGCCTCCTCCCTTGAGATCGCCTTCAATAACAACCGGTCCGGCTTCTATTTTACCTTTCATGAGATCCTCCTGATAAACATCAATAATTCTGCAGTGCGGGGCTTTACGCCCCGCCGTAGCGGCCCTTAGGAGCCGCACTACAAATCTACGGAGCCACGTTCTCCACGACTTTCAGCCCGAACCCCTCGAGCCCGTAAAGCTGCTTGGGGCTGCGGGTTATGAGCCTGATATTCTTTAAACCGAGATTGGCGAGGACCTGCGCTCCCATCCCGAATTCCCTCAGCACGGCCTGCGAGTTGGGAAGCCCGCCTTCCCTTTCCGGCTCCGTCCCCTTCAGCTCGTCCAAGATGGAGACCCGCGGCGGCAGGAAAAGAAAAACACCCTTGCCTTCTTTCACGATCATCCGCAGCGATTCATCAATTGAAACAAGCTTTCTCGGCCCCCGTATGCCGAAGAGATCGAGTGACAGGTACCCCACGTGAACGCGGCACAGCGTGGGACCTTCATCGATCGTCCCGTGAACAAGGGCCATGTACTCGCGGGGATGATCGTGGATTTTGGATCGCAGAAGGATCAGCTTGAAATCAGCCGACCCGCTGTTGACCTTGATCGCCACATCCTTCTCAACCACACTCTCGAGCAGCATTTCCCTTTTCAGCCTGTACTGGATGATATCACCGATGTCGAGCATCACCAGTCCGAACTTTTCGCAGAATATTTCGAGGTCCGGCCTCCTCGCCATGGTGCCGTCCTCTTTCATGATCTCGCAAATGACCCCGGCATCGTACAGCCCCGCCATCCTGGCCAGGTCCACCGAGCCTTCCGTCTGTCCCGCCCGTTCGAGAACGCCCCCGGAAGCGCTTTGAAGCGGAAAAATGTGTCCCGGGGCGACGAGCTCCTCGGGCCGCGTGTCGCGGTGGACCGCCAGCTGGATCGTCCTGGCCCTGTCAGCGGCGCTGATGCCCGTCGAGATTCCCTCCCTGGCATCAATGGAAACCGTGAAATTGGTGCCGAACCTCGATCGGTTGTTTCTTACCATGAGGGACAGGTCCAGCGCGCATGTCCGTCTTTGGGTCAGCGCCAGGCAGATCAGCCCCCGCCCGTGGGTCGCCATGAACGCTATGGATTCGGCCGTGACCTTTTCCGCGGCCATGCAGAGGTCCCCTTCGTTCTCCCTGCTCTTGTCGTCCATGAGGACGACCATTCTGCCGTCACGGATGGCCTCAATGGCTTTTTTTACTGTTGCCTCAGAGTCAGTCATTTGATGAATCCGGCTTTTGCCAGCAGCTCCCTTGTTACCCCGTCGCCGGCCCCCTGCGGCGCGGAAGGACCTTCCCCTTTTCCAAGCATATTTTCCACTGTTTGAACGACCAGTTTTGATATGAGATCGATTTCCAGGTTGACTTCGTCGCCTTTGCCAAGCTTTCCAAGCATCGTCATCTTCAGCGTAAAGGGTATCAGCGTGACTGAAAAAACATCACCCCCCACGTTGTTCACCGTCAGGCTCACGCCGTCCATGGCCACCGATCCCTTCCCGACCATGAACCGCTGGAGGCCGGCCGGCACTTTCACGTCGAGAACAATGGTATCTTTCTCTTTCTTCTTCGAAACCACCGTTCCCACGCCGTCGATGTGGCCGGAAACAATGTGGCCCCCGAACCTTCCGCCCACGGTCAGGGCCCTTTCGATGTGCACGTTGTCTCCTGCCTTGAGCGAGCGCATCGTTGTCCTGGCAAGGGTCTCGGGCGAAAGGAAGCAGAAAAATCCTTCCCGCAGCAGGCCCGAAACCGTGACGCAGGCCCCCTTGACCGCAATGCTCTCTCCCATGGCGGGTTTGAAAGGCACCCTGACGCCGACCGTCTTGCCCCCATCCCCGGGAGCCGTGCTTTTAACGGTGCCTATCGCTTCTATGAGTCCCGTAAACATGCCTTTGGCAGTGTATATGATTTAACTCGATTTGTAAATATTAATAAATTTACTATGCAGATATGGGTAGGGAGGCTTTAGCCTCCCGC
>JBDRLK010000450.1:0-6402 GCA_043813155.1 Pseudomonadota bacterium
CCCGCTTTAAAAGGTGTTGCGGTTTACGCCTCCCTTACCCCGGATTCCGAGGCGCCGGTCCAAGGCAGACGCCTGACCGCAGCCCGGGCCTCCTCGACCATACCGGTCCCCACGAGCTCGAGGCCGTCAATCCACAGGGCCGGCTCGCCGTACTGGTTCCTGACGGAAACATCGAAGGAGTATGAGAACTGTTCTTCCGATAGCTTCCTCGTCCCGCGGTACACGACGACGGCTCTGTATGACTCGTTGCCCGAAACGGGCATGATGTTCATGGATTTTATTCCCAGGGGAAGCCCGGCGATCCCGGCCGTCCTGAGAAGGTACAGCCCGGCAGCCTGCATTCCGAACTCGCAAAGAAGGTAAACGCCTTTCAGGTCGCCTCGTACGGCGGCGCTCATCCGGCCGAGCCCGCAGTCGTCCCTGGCCGACCCGAGCATGAATGACTCAACGACCTGAAACTGGCCGCCGTGAAACAGCAGCCTGTAGATGTCATCCCGGTTGATCGCGCTGCCCTCATCCCAGCCCGCGCTCCTGCCGAGCATTTCGATCCCGTCACTGCGCGTTATGAGCACATCGGAGCGCCTCCGGCCGTTTCCATTGTGACCGTTCGAAGAAAAGTCGAACAGGAGATCGGCCTTGAAATTCGTGACGCTTCCGGGGCTCAGCCTGCCCGGGGTTTCGGTCAGCAGCCTGCAGCCGCAGGCGAGCATGGAACCGTCCGCGCGATTCACGGCCGCTTCCACGCGAAGCTCTCTTTCCCTTCCGGAAAAGAACTTGACGGCCCGCATGAACCCGGCATTGCGGATGCCGGTCAGGTGCCAGCCCGCGTCACCGATGGTCTCGAGACAGGCATGATGGAACAGCTCCATGCCTTTCACGGCCGGAAAAACAGGCGTGCCGTCTACCGCGTGGTCCCACAGCCAGGCTTCCGAAACCGGTGAGACCGTCACGCGCAGGCTGGAGCCTCCCCGCCGGATTCTGAAGCTGTCCTTCGACTCCCCGGAGGACGGCCCGACTTCTATCCTGCCGGCCGCTCCGACCATGTCCTCGAGCACGCCGAGCTTCTTGCTCACGACGATCTCAGGCGGCAGGCCCCTGGCGCCCAGGAGCCTCCACAGGATATCGACGCCTTCCCTGCGCCCAAGCATCTCCACGCCCGCTTCCTCGAGCAGAATCTTTATGGATTCGTTTCCGGCCATGCCCTCCCCGTCCCATGCCGTCCAGTCGACGGTCAGCATCTCGCTGTCCGGCGCCACGCGGCCGGCGCAGGACGCCAGCTTTGCCATGAAATCATTGCCCGCCGCGTAATCCGTCTGCCCGGCATTGCCGAACCTGCCGGCAACGGACGAGAAAAACACGAACTTGCCCGGCTGCGATTTCCCGGCAAAGGCGGCCAGGAGATTGACCGCGCCCATGACCTTGATGGACACGACGGTGCGAAACTCGTCGGATGTTTTCTTGAGAGCCGACCTGCTCCGTTCAATGCCCGCGCCGTGGATGACCGTATCGATCTTTCCGTACCTGGCGAGGGCCGACTTTACGGCGCCGGCGACAGAGTCCGTGTCCGTCACGTCCGAGGTCACGTAGAGAGCGGATCCGCCTTTCCTTTCAACGTATTCGATCAGGCCCATGATCCTCGCAAAGGCCTTTGACCATGTCCTGTCTTCCGTCACCTCGGGCTTGACAATGTCGAGAAGCACGAAATCGGAAGCCCTGCTGCAGGCGATCTTCCTTATTGCGTCGCCCATCACGGACCCGCCCGCGCCCGTCACGAGGTACACGGCCCGCTCCTGCCGCGCCGCCGTTGAAGGCTGCGGAGCCGCCGGTATGTCCACGCCCTCCAGGTCCACCGTCCACCTCGATTCCCTGTACACGCCGACTTCCCTGGACGCCGGGTCGAACCGGATCTCGTCCATGACCGCTGCCGCGGACCGCTGGCCTTCCTGGTCGTCTCCGAAATCTATCGTCTTGACCACGCAGCCCGGAAGCTCGAAGGCAAGCGCCTTGATAAAGCCGGTCAGGGCGCCGGAGGAAATGGACGAGCCTTCGGATTGCGACAGGGCCCGGCCTCCGCCGTGAAACGTGATGCCGATGACAAAGCCGCGTTCAGTCTCGAAACCGCCTTCGCCGGCTTTCTTAAACACCTCGAGTCTCCTCACCGCTTCATTCACAACGATTTCACCGTGAAAGGGCAGGTCCTCGAGCGACGGGACCCTGCACAGTTTCATGTCCTCGAAAAAAATGATTCCCTTGACCGGCAACCCCGTCCCCTCCATAGCCGCGGACTCGGCATCGATGACCCTGACGTTCATTTTCGTCAGCGCGTGCTCCAGCTCGAGCCGGAATTTTCCCATGCCGTGTATGATCACTGCGTCGCCCTTTTCCAGGGAAACAGAGGTCGGCGGGCAGCTGGAGGCAGCCGGCATCCAGCGAAGCACGGGCTTCTTCATGGTCGCGGTGAAGGCTTCGACCGTCCCGTAAAGCGAATCGTCGACTTTTTCAGCGGGGTCGGAGTCAGCGGGGCTAAAGCCCCGCACACCACCCTTCTTGTCAGCGGGGCTGTCGCCCCCTGCATGGTCGTTTCCCTTGTGCTGCGCGATGAACTTCACCACGTGGTTGATCGTGGGATAGTCCTTCAACTTGAGATTATCTACTTTCGCAATACCGTATTTCTTCCTGACGAGGCTGATGAGCTCGGCCTGCTTGACCGTGTCGATCCCGAGATCGGCCTCCATGTCCATGTCGGGCTCGAGCATGTCCACGGGATAGCCGCTCTTCTCTCCAATGAGCCGCGTAACCTCGACAAGGATCTTTTCCATGTCCATGGGCTGTGCGGGCCGCCGGTCGCCGGCCCCGCCGCTTTCCTCTCCAGTATTCTCCGCAGTGCGGCCCTTCAGGGCCGCGTTCGAATCAGCGGGTGAATCAGCGGGGCTGAAGCCCCGCGCTGCCTTTAAAACTTTTCCGTCCATGAAAAGGCCCGCGCCGCTGCCGCCCCCGACAGCCTCCAGCCAGGCCTTTCTTGCCCCCTGGTCCACCACCCTTTCCCTGCTCTCCGACGCCCTTTCGAGAAGCGCCATGGCCAGCTGCGAGCCGAACCCGGCCGCGTACCGAAGAACCCTCTTTGCCTCCACCGGCCCGCCCCTGGAAAGGCGAAGATCGCTGAATTCCGGGTCGGTCTGCGACACATTGGCAACGGGCGGGGCCTCCTGCTCGTGAAGAATGTAGGGAGCCACCGATTCCTCGAAACCGACCCCCATGGGGTGCCCGGTGAAGCCCTTGGTGTTCGATACGAGAATTTTAGATGTGTTTGCGCCAAAAGCCTTTCGAAGGGCTCCCACTTCAGCCGAAGCGCTGCCGCCCCTTGCCGGCGTGTAGGTTTCATGGGAAAGAAAAACAAGCCCGTCCGCCAGCTCGTCCGCTCCGCAGCCCGAGATCCTCGCGGCGTCGGCAACAAACCTTTGCATCTCGCCCGCAATGTGCTTTCCGTCGAGCCTCGTTCCATGATAGGCGCTGTTGGACATCTGCGTGTGCACGACCCTCGCAAGCCCGTTCATGCCCCTTGCCCTGACCTCGTCCTCGGCCTCGAGGAGCACGGCAGCCGCGCCCGCGCCCACGATGAGGCCGTGCCGCCTGCGGTCAAAGGGAATGGCCGCGTCTTCCACGTTCGCGTCGATGGCGGCCCCGCCGCTGGACAGGAACCCGCCCCCGACCCAGGGAAGCATGCTGTCGCTCGACGTGTTGTCTGCCGTGATCACGATGACGCGTTTGCACCTTCCCGCCCTGATCCAGTCCACGGCCGTTGCCATGCCGATGAGCGCGGAGGCGCAGGCCGCGTTGACCTGAAGGTTCGGCCCCCTGGCCCTGATGAGCTGGGCGAAATGCGTGTGGCCCATGGGAAGGATGCCGAAAAGGATTTTCCTGTCAAAGCTGTAGGGCTCGCCGAGCAGCTTGTGCCTGTAGAACTTTTCCAGCTCCTGCGCGAACCTGTTGAATCCCGGGAAACAGGATCCGAAGATCACGCCCGTATCAGCCCTCATCCCCGGGGGAAGAAACCAGCCCACCGGGATTTTCGCCCCGGTCGTGGTCTTTTTCATCTCCAGGACGAGCGGGATACCCGCGTCCCTGAGCGCTTCGTAGCCCGCGGCCGCGGCCATGCGCGCCGTATCGTCCATGGCGGCGGAAAAATCGCTGTCCACGCCATAGTCGGAAACAAGGTCGAACTCTCCCACCTGGCCGGCGAGCTTGATCACGTCGGCCGTCTCGCTGACCTCTTTCTGGATCAGCTCGTCGCCCGTTCCCTTGTCGATCTTGACCATGTTCAGGTCCAGGAACTTTTCCTGCAGCTCCCGCTCGATGGGCTCGATGAAATTGCGGCCCTCGAAGATATGCCTGAAATTCTCATCGTCAAAGAGCTTCCTTTTTTTCCCGGGAAGGCCCAGGGAGGCCCCTGAAATAAGGATGGCATCGCGGGGCGTTTCTCGCAGCACGGCCGCGGGCTTTCTTTCCTCGTGCTCAGGCCGCTCGACAGGCTCCTTGCTCGGAGTTTCCTTTGCTCCATCGCTGTCTTGGGCAGGCCGAGGGCCTGCAGCACCGCTCTCTTTTCGAGGGCCTGCAGCACCACTCTCTTTGCCGGCGTCAACGAACCGTGACACGAACCCCGCCACGTGACTGATCGTGGGGTAGTCTTTCAGCTTGAGGTTCTCCTGTTTCGGGATATCGTACTTCTTCCTGATGATGCTGAAGAACTCGGCCTGCTTGACCGTGTCGATGCCCAGGTCCGCCTCCATGTCCATGTCAGGGTCGAGCATGTCCACGGGGTAGCCGCTTTTCTCGGATACGAGGTTCAGGATCTCCTGCAGAAGACCGCCGCTGCCGGCCCGGGCCCCGGCCGGTTCGGCCTGCGGGTTTTGCGCCGGGCCCTCGTCCGCCTTTTCTCCGGCTCCGCCTGCGTCCCCTGCCCCGCCGATGCGCCTTTCCGGCTCGCCTTCGCGAACGACACCCGCGACCGCGGCTGCGGCAAACAGGTTGGCCAGGGATTCAAGGTCGCCCTGCCGGTGGTTGTTGGCGCACGTCACCATGATCTCGCCGCGCGGCAGCACATCATCGGCAAACGAAGCCAGGACCTTTCTCGGCCCGACTTCGACAAAGAACCTCGCGCCCGCCTCGTGCATGCTCTTCATGCACTTGATGAACTCCACGGGCGAGGCAATCTGCCTGCTCAGGATATCGATGAAATGTTCCTTGTCCGCGTCCATGGGATAGGCTTCTCCGGTCACGTTCGTAAAAACGGGAACGGCCGGTTTCGAGAATTCGAACCTGCCGAGCACCTTTCCCAGCGGCTCGATGGCCCCGGCCACGATCCTGCTGTGGAACGCGTGAGAAACCCGCAGCGGGACGGTGCGCAGCCCCTGCCCCTCCAGGGCGTCGACGGCCTTGCCGATGGCCTCGGAGCTTCCCGCCACCACGGTCTGCCTGTTCGAGTTCTTGTTCGCCGCGATCAGGTAGCCGTCGATTTTTGCGATCGCCTCCTCTGTCTCTTCGGCGCCCGCCATGACGGCGATCATCCTGCCCGGATCGTCGATGCTTACCGAGGTCATTTCCTTGCCCCTCGCGGCAACGATCTCGAGCGTGTCTTCGAGCCGCAGGATTTTCGCGGACACGAGAGCCGCGTATTCACCCAGCGAATGTCCCGTCACGTAATCGGGATAAATGCCCAGCTGCGCCAGGAGCTCCGTCAGGGCCATGTCCATGGCCAGCATGGCGGGCTGCGTGATTTCCGTCTGCCTCAGCTGCTCCTCCATCTTTTCCCTCCCGGGCGCGTCGTCGGGAAGATCGGTGTAAACAAATGAGCTCAGGGGGCGGCCCAGGAGCGGCTCCATGACGCCGTCGGCTTTCCTCACCGTGTCCGCGAAAGCGCCGTAGCGGCGCATGAGCTCGCCCAGCATATTGATGGACTGGGACCCCTGCCCCGGGTAAAGAAACCCCACGCCGGAAAAAATCGTGCCTGAGATAAATATCCCCTGCCTGCGAAGAAAGGAAATCTTCTTCTCGTCGAGCCCTTTTTCCACCGCGGCTCGAAGCTTGTTCATCCTTTCCCCGACGGCCTCATCATCATCGCCCGTCACGGCCAGCCTCCAGGAGTCGGCGGTCAGGGCGGCGACGTCCCGCAGCGACCCGAGCTTCGCCGGTTTTTCGCCTTCCCGCACCTTGTCCGCAAGCCCGTCCAGGCTTTCAGCGGTCAGGAACCTTACCCTTTCGAGCACGTCATCGACCACATTGTGACCCGTCATGATTTCAACCTCTCCTCCATCAGCTGCTTTTTCCCGCGGCATGCCATCTTTCAAACCCAGGGCGAGCGCATAGTATTCCGAATCGAAATCGCAACTTACATTGTTTCTTTTA